>NZ_JBFGYP010000132.1:0-7729 GCF_041587335.1 Halobacteriovorax sp. | reverse complement strand
TGGCTTGTAGACCTGTATGTCTTCTATACTTAATCGTTCTTCAAAAAACTCTATTAAGTTTGCATTTTGCATCTGTGTCTTAACACCAAAGTTAGATGAATTAGTTAGTGTAACTAATTTATATCCAGCTGCCTTAAGCTTAACTAAAGCACCTCTTACATCACTATGCGGAGGCAGCTTAAGAAGTGGTGTAACAATCGCCTTCTTCGCTTCTGCAGCAGAGAGCTTAATACCATTCTCGTTAGCAACCATTAGTAGAGCATTCATACCAATTTTACCGAAGTCCTGATAGTTATCTATATCAGTAGAGACTAAAGAGTAGTGAAGCATTTTAGAGAACCAGTATGGTAGCAACTCTTTACGACCACCTAGGGCCTTACCAACAGAGTCACGCATAGATTCAAGGTCTAACATTGTTTCATTTACATCAAAGAAGATTACTTTAATTTTCTTATCTTCAGTGTTTGTAGTTTTTGTTGCAGAAGAGCAACTTGCAAAAATAGTTAGAGTTACAAGTGCAGTAAGTGCTTTAAGTATTTTGTTCATTTTTTACCTTTATATTAAATAATGTATCTTCTTCTCTTAATACATAAAGAGCATAACAAGCTGCTAGCATAGGGATTGCAGCAAAAAATAATAACGTTCCATTTTCCCAAGGATTAATATATTTAGCCCATGTGCTAAATGTTGAAACACCATGTATGAATAATATAAATCCATAACTAAATCTTTTAAATAATCCTACTAAAAATAATAGAATAATGACTAACTGAATAGCACCAATACCATAAGCAGCATATTCACCTATCCCCTCAATCATATAGAATTTCTTAAAGATTCTTCCAGTATGTTCAGGCTTGATAAACTTATCAATCGTCCATACTAACATCACAATAAACACACCAATTCTTAGAGCGAATAAGCTCTTTTTTACTTTCAATTCATTCACATAGTACCTCCTCACAATAAAATAACATGCTTATTTACTCTTAAGTCAAAACTTTGTTAATATTGTGTCAATTATGGAGACTGGTCCTATACTCTATAAATAAGAATCTCAGAAATAACACCACTAAGGGTGAGACTCATGAAGAAAAGACCTATCGCAACAACTTCTTTAACTTTGATAGCACTAGCTATAACTTCAATGGCGCCTCTATTTGATACCTCTGTCTACTCTTTAAATGAACATCCAACACAGTGGATGAGCTTTATGCCATCTACACCTTTTCGCTATATGGGACTAACATTTATAAGCTCTCCCTTTATTCATCTAAACCTAGAGCATTTTTTTGTTAACACACTCTTTCTATTGCCTATTGGAATGATTATTGAAAGAAAGAAAACATGGACCTATCTAGCTGTCCTTTTTCTTTTAGTTCACTTTCAAACTCTACTTTCTTTAATAGTAATTGATAGTTTTTATACATTTCAGGCAAAGGCCTTCCTAGGTTATAGTCATATCGTGATAGGGATTTATACTTTTTGGTTTGTAAAAAATAAGAAATATGGATCACTTACTCTCGCCATATTGATACTAATAGCAGGACTCTGGCAAACACAGAGTCCATTAACTATTCTTGCCCATGTATTGGGACTTGCCGCCGGTATAGTAATACTAATTCTTGAGCGCCTGACTAGGGTCAGTAGCATTAATAGCTCTGACTGAACCGTAGTTATCAGAAATAATCCAATAATCTCCGGCCACTGCTACATCTGCGTAAGTACTCTTCCACTCTCCTTCATCTTTTGATGGAGTCCACTGGTTTAAAAGTTCACCAGTGCTAGGATCGAGAACGTATAGTCCATTCTTTTTTGATGGATAAAGAACGACATTTCTTTTTGGGTCATAACTTGCTCCTGCTAATGAGTAACCACGTCCCTTAGTATCAAAACACCAAAGATCAGTCTTTTCTTCCAAATCAAAACGACAAATAACACCTCTAATTGAAACATAGAGAATACTATTATCTAAAACCTTAGGGGTTGAAGCGATAGGAGAAACTGTATTGTGAGCAATAGTATGGGCTCCAGTTTCTTTGTTCATACAAGTAATATGACCTCTTTCAGAGACAAAGTATATCTCTCCAGATATATAGCAAACATTTTCCCCAACTATTACTGGCCTCATCCAACTTGATGCAGAAAGCTCTCTCTTCCACAATAATTCACCAGTTTTAAAATCAAGAGCAGCTGCGTAGCTTTTATTCTTTCTATCGTTACCTTTCTCTCGTCCAGTCCCCACGAAAACAACTCCGTTATGAACAAGGGCTCCAGAGTCACTATGTCCTAGATTCACCTTCCATATCTCTTTCATAGTCATAGGGTCAATAGCGTGAAAACCATCCTCTCCTGCTGCACTGAAAAGGATATCTCGACCTTCGAAACTTCCCATAACTGGTTGAGCTTCAGTATGTCCAAGAGTTTGATAACTTTTCTTATAAGCTCCAGTAGTGAGGTCAAATTGATAGATTCTAGCATGGTGAGTATCGTGAACTCCTTCACCTAGATACATGAAATTCTTCCAAATTGTAATTTCTGTAGTCGCTGGAGTTCCTATATAAAAAGTTCTTATTAGTTTACCAGAAGATAAATCTAACTCACTTACAATACCTAAGTCGTTACCAGTAAATATTCTGTTACTACTTACAACAGCCCCCCTAAAGGATCCCTTTCCTGTATCAATTCTCCACTTCTGAGATATTTTTAACGAAGAAGTGCTGCTATTACTTGAAGAAAAATTTGTTATAACAGTAGGAACATCTTCATATAAAGTGGATGAAGGGATGGCCCTCTCATCACTTTGCGCTTCGATTGTTCTAATTAATTTCGGATAATTTATCCACCACTTCCACCCCTGAATTCCTCCAAGGATTAAGACATTTAAAGCTAGCGCTGTTAATAACACTTTTGGTTTTAACAATACTTCTAAAAGTTTTCTTGGACCTTCAAGTTTAAGCTGTATTCCAAAGAGTCCAGCAATAAATGTAGCAAAAATTGATAGACCAACACTTACAAGTGTAAATGGAATCATAACAGTGGGTAATATCATTGGAACTAATTCAGTGGATGTTGTCATTTTTAACTCCTCCGCTATGACCATCAAGCCAAATGCTATCTCCATCTTTCAATAAATGAGTTGCTTTAGGAAGATTTATACTCGGCAGACCCAACTCTCTTGCCAAAATGGCACAGTGACTAAGAACGCCTCCTCTTTCTACTATAACTCCAGAGCATCTTGTAAAGAGCGCTGTCCATCCAGGATCAGTGGCAGGAGCAACTAGAACAGTATTTCCAGGCCAATTTGTAAAGTCTACATCTGAAGGATCATTTACAATCTTCACAATACCTTTAACCACACCACTACTTAGAGGAGTTCCTCTTAAAGAGCTCTGTCCCATATCAATTGGTTTTAAACAATCTTCGACATCACTCTGTTTTAAAACATCAGGAAGATAGATACCTTTATATGCATCGAGTTCTTCTTTTCTTATTTTAATTTTATCTTTAATACTCTCTACGCTCTGTCCATTTGAAAGAGCTATCACTTCCTCGACAGTCAGGTGGAATATTTCATTACCTACTCCAAGCCTTTTACCAAGCTCTAAACTGATATAGCGGATATGGGCATATGGACGGAGTATTTCCATCTTCCACTGCTCTCTAAGCTCTAAAAGCTCTTTTAATATTTTCCACTCTTCAATTAGTACAACATCTTTGAATGTTTTCAACTTATGGATCTCATCTTCAATATTAAGACTAGCTCGATCAGATACCTCGACACTTTTTCCAGTACCAAAAGCTGTTTCTCCCAATTCTTGCCATCTTGGATTTGATAAGTCTAACTCCCCAGGGCCTCTGTGACCAAATCGTGAAAAGAAGAACTCTCTTTTCAATGGCTCTTCAAGTGCCCTAGAAAAGTATCTATTCATTTCAAATGTGGCAGTTTCAAGTCCTGCTCCCATCCACTGTTGAAGATGTTCCTCAACCTTATCTTTTCCAACGACACTCGAAAGTACGGCCCTAAGGCTTTGCATAGAAGCTTCAATCAGAACCACTAACACTAAAGGCCACTTAAGACTTACTTTTGAAAAGTTTGCTATTTCTTTTTCCCATAAGTTTAATACCTCTTCATATTTCCAATCAGAGTACAAATCACCATCTTGAGGACGTTGTAATTTATGTTTGAAATCAACTAATTCTTTTCTAGACCTTTCAATCCAACTTCTTCGATTGGTAGACATATTCCATCCAACACGAACCATACGCCACAAACTCTTTGGAGTATTTAAGACTCCAATGGCTGTAATTTTATGCCATTCAAACTTTAAATGAGCTTTAGGTAAAGGGGCTATACGATATGGAATGGGACCAAAATAAAGAGGAACCATTTTATTCATATTAATAAAGCCTCGACCAAATATTCGATCCATTATCGACTCATGTGGAGAATATGACTCATCATTAAATCCAATATATCCAAGCTCGTGTAGGGCATCGTCAAAAGCACCAACAGGAGCAAATGCACGCTTCCATACTTCATAGGTTAGTCTACTAGGCTGACCAGTCCACTCTGCAAATGTTTGTCCATCCCACCAAGTATCTTCTGGATATTCCTCGTGAATACGCTTTAGCTCTGCTTCTAAAATTTTCTTTTGCTTAGTCTCAGACCTAGCTGAAGTTATTGGACGGGCCTGTAATAAAAAAGCATTTAAGCAATCATCTACTGCCCATTCCATATCAATTTTTTGCCCGAGCTTCTCCTCTACAAGTTCTCCCATTTTAAAAACTTTATTTAAGTCTTCCCTTGATAGTGGACCATCAACGACTTGCGAACTTTTTAAATTTCTATAAGGATTAACCTGACCAGAAACTAGTGACTCACCTAATCCCTCTATGTATTCTAGAACTGAACCCTCTTCAGCATGAGTTGGATTAACAGAGAAGTACACCCCTGCGTAGCGGGCCTTTACCATGACTTGAAGAACAACATTCATAGGAATATCTTTTTTCTCTCCCATAAAGAATTGTCTATAACTCTGAGAAGCTTCACGATCAACAGATTTGAAACAAGAGTTTATTGCATCTTTTAACTCTTCAATTGATTTGATCTCTAGAAATGTCTGATTTTGTCCTGCAAAGCTCATCTCCTCTGAATCTTCACCAAAGGCCGAAGATCTTACCGCTAAGGGCGCCATCTCTTGCTCTTTCCACCAATTGACCACACGAGTCCACTCATCTTCTCCCTCTGGAATATCCGTAAGGATCATTCCTGCAGGAACAGGCAAACCGGCCTGAGTCATCATTGCTAAAACATATGCCTTAGAACCAACAAATTGTTGAGACTCTTTAAGCTCTCGAAAGTCGAGGATCATAATATACTCCTATATTGAACGCTCAACATATCAAGGTTAGTACTAAATAAAGATGATATAGATCAGGATAATAATGTATTTATGTCCCGTTATTTGACGGTAGTCTTAAATATTTAACATTAAGACTACTTAAAACTAAAACAGTGATTAAAAATGAAAATTAATTAGCTTTCCTTTCAGCAATAGGGTCTTTCTCATTTGAAGAGCCTTCTATTATTGAGAGAAGATTCTGAATGGAATTGTTTACTGTATGAACACTTTCAGTAAGCTGCGTTGCCATCGTAGCACAAGCTTGCGATGAGCTAGTATTTTGATGAGTTATATTATCTAACTCCTGCATGGCCTCAGTAACCTGTTGAACTCCAATTGCCTGCTCTTCAGAAGCATTAGATATTTCCTTAACCATTTCATTAACAGATCCAATATTGGTCAATATACTTTCAAGAGAATCACTACATAAATTGGCCACCCTTGTTCCATTTTCGACCTTTCTCTTTCCTTTTACTACAAGCCCTTCAATTTTCTCTCGAGAAGACTTAATGATCTCGTTAACTTGATCTACTGAAGAGTCTAACATTGTTGAAATCTCTAAAGCTGCTGCTCCCGACATTTCAGCTAAGTTACCAACCTCCTCTGCAACCACTGAGAACCCTTTCCCATTTTCACCTGCTCTGGCCGCCTCTACAGAAGCGTTGAATGACAGGAGTTTAGTTTGAAAAACAATATCGTTGATAACTTTTGTCTTTAGACTAATTTCTTGAATTAATGTAGAAATTTTTCCTATCTCTTCATTATTCTTTGTTATCTCTTGCATTATCTCTTCATTACTATTTGCTATATCATCTATTGATGACAACATTTCATTTATATTTTCTTTTCCTACGATTGCTTGTTTCTTAGATTTTTCAGATGTTTCAGAAGAGCTACTTGCAGCACTTGCATTTTTTTGAACCATGGAATTAATTTCGTCGATAGCAGAGACAGTTTCCTGTAAATAAGAAGACTGATTAACAGAAGATTCGCTTAAACTAATACTTGAGTTTGAAATCTCATCACTAGACTTTTCAAGTTCAGATGAGCTCGACTCAAGAGTAGAAATAACTGATCTTATAGTAGAAGAAATACTTGCAGTCATTTTACTAATAATGATGAATAATAAAATACTAATAATTATTATAGCAACAAGCAGTTTAATGAATGACATATAAGCATGCTCTTGCTCTTCAGTAATTTTAACTGTTAAGTCTTTTTTCTGATAATCAATTAAATCTTTAATAATATTTAAAGCTAACGTCATATCAGTATAGAATTCATTTGGATTTCTATTGTATTGACCATCTTCAGAGTGGTGAAGAACGTGTTCAAATGTCTCATTCACTCTTATCCAAGAAGATGAAGTCTTAAACTTTTCAATAAACTTCTTAGACTTATCATCTAATATTAGTCCAGAGGAGCTAATCCCTTCATCAATTCCTGCCTTTAAAGATAGTAAATCTTTAAACTCTTGTTGAGAAATTGGTTTTTCAATTGAAAGTAATCCTGCAACGATCGCTCTAAGCTTCCCACCAGACTCTTTTGCATCTTCAAGTATTCTTGCTCCTCGAATTTCTGCAGAGATCTCAGGAATACTTGCTCTATCTGCTACATATAGTTCTATATCTAGAAGAAGTAGAACCACTTTGGTATAACTATCAACAATGGATTTTATAGGAGCTTTTTTAGATAGAACATCTACTCTAATGTCCTTGATTGAACTCACAGCTTTGAATAAGTTCTCTTTAAATTCATTCGGGAGTTCAACAGTTTTTAGTAAAGTGAAAAATGGAGGCTTTGTACTATCATTATTCACGTGCTGTTCTTTTAATTTTTTTACATCAACTTTATTATTCAAAAAACCTACGCTTAGACTTCTCTCCTTTTGAGTTTCATGTACAAGTGCAGATGAAAACTTCACTAGATCAATCTGACTATGTAAGATTTCATCCTCGTGATAAGAGGAGTAATAGTCTTTAAGAGAGACGAATGAACTTGCGATAAAGAATGAAAATGGCAAAATTGCTATAATTAATATCTTATACTTTAGGCTTATTTTACTCATTCTCTTTCCTTTACACATGTAATTAAGTCCACTACCTCTTAACTTCACCCTAATAACAAACACTTAAACCACTTTCACAAGATTTGGACAGTACCTTTATCGTAAAAAATTAAGAAAACTTTACTTAATTTTTTTGATTTATCTCCGACGGCCACATAGATTGCCTCAATTTCAAAAAGATATATAATTAACACTAGATGTATCTTCAGCTAAAAGGTCATATGAAAAAGCTAACTATATTTTTCTTAATACTATT
>NZ_JBFGYP010000131.1:0-7733 GCF_041587335.1 Halobacteriovorax sp. | reverse complement strand
TTTACTATAGCTGTCTTTTCTTGAGAATGTAGTAGGAGTCCATTTGCTGAGCTTGAAAAATCATTACCTAGTACTCCATTTACTCTTATGATCTTTGCACTTACGTTTAATGCATATGATTTGGAATATGAGAAATCTGTATTTACAAATCGTGGAGTATATTCACACTTTGGAGAGTTTACTCTTACACCATATTCGTTTGAGCTTAAATTACTGTTACTAACTCTAAGTCGGTCACAATCGTAATCATCTGCAGTGTAATAATCAACACCAATGAACATGTCTACGGCCGTTGTCTTATTAACAACAAGCTTTCTTACATTGTAGCCCATAACTCCAATTGCACTTGGAGCACCTTCAATAGTTAAGTTTCTTATTTTTATTAATCCACCTTCAGCGTAGATTCCCACAGATGTATTTGGAGTTGAAATTGTATGCCCTTTCGCATTTAGAACGGCATCTCCCTTAATTTCTAAAGCAGCAAAACCATTATAATTAGAGCAATCTAAATCAGAGGTCATAACTGTATCTACTTCAATACTATCCCCACACTCAAGTGCATTAACAGAGTAGCTTCCAAAAAATATTGCTGATAAAAGTATTAATCTTTTCATTTGATCCCCTTGATTTGTTTTTTTATATATAAGCAAAGGAGAGGCCAAAATGGGAGATCTAAGTTGTTGATAGTACGATTGCTCTGGTGTGTATTAAATTCACAGTGACCAAACTAATGACATAAAAATAGAATATATTTATAAGATTTAAACTACTTTGATAGCAAGATATCCACATATGTTGTCCCACTATTAATGGAAGACTTTGGTTTTGCATTTTGATTCTTTATAAGGACTTTCTTTTCAGTGAATAGCTTTTTAAACTGACCTTTTGATATTTCTTTAAGTTCAAGGTTTTCATCCTGTGCTCTTATAGCTTCAAATAGTACTGCGTCTAGTTTTTGTCCTGACTCTTCTAATTCAAGTGTTATACGAAATGAATTCTCTGGTTTCTCTGGCTGCTGTATTGTCATCTTTCATTACCTTATGATCTTATATTAAACTTCAAAAGCTAATCTATCATTAGAATAAGGAAAGGTCTGTAAGTACTTTAAACTTTACTGACATAGAGGGAGATTGCTGCTAAGAATAGAATCATATTTGCACGCAGACTTATCTATTTGATTAAGTAAAGCATTGGATTTAGGTATGAATATACTAAAGTACTTCAAGGGTTACCCTGAAGAAGTTTTAAATCAAATTGAAGGGTTGGTACAGTCTGATAAGTTAAAAACATACTTAATTACAAAGTATCCTGCGCCTCACAATATCTCATCTGACAAACTCCTCTTTCAATATACAAATGGTCTCAAGCAGCAATATCTAAAGAAAGCACCTCAACTTAGTAAGGTGATTTATGAAAAGCAAAAGGATATTGTGCAAAGTGCCCTCGGTAACCATACTTTTATAAGTCGAAATCACGGTGGAAAGTTAAAGAGTAAACATGAGATTAGAGTCTCTAGTACTCTTAAGAAAGCTCCAATGGAAATGTTAGAAATGCTTATAGTTCATGAGCTTGCTCACTTTAAGGAAAAAGAACACAATAAGGCGTTTTATAACTTATGTACCTACATGCAAGAAGATTATCATCAAGTAGAGTTTGATTTAAGACTATACTTGTTATTAATAGATCTTGGTAAGGATCTCTACTAGAATGAGAGTGATGCACCTAACTTAAGCTTATGTTCCTTATTGTCGCTTCCATCATTGTTTCTACTATCACCATGAATATACTCAACAGCTAAATTTAGACTTTTTATATCTATTGAATATGAAGCATAGTAGTAGAGAAGTTTATAATCGCCAGATTCAGATCTTGTCTGGTGATTTACACCTAACATAACTCTAGAGTTTTCTTTAAGTCTATATCCCAATATTGCTTCAATTCCGTCTGAGTGTACAAATCGATTATCATTTGTAAGCTCTAAGTCTTTTGCCCTAGTGTAGACACCATTTAAGAAAATCTTCTTGAAGTTATACTTAAATCCATATGAAATACTAAGTTGAGACTCACTATGCCCATTATTATCAAATATAAGATTTAAAGCAGAGATACCCACTGTATATTTATTTTTAACATATTGAATTGATGCTGCCTGGGCCTGCTTGTAAACAAGAGATGACTCAGCTGTACCATCATTATCAAAGTCGTAGCTTATCATTTCTTTACCGGTAAGCTTTGTCTGAAGACCAAACCTTAAGTTCTTATACTTGTACCTTAGTTGAATAACTTCTGAAGCTCTGTATGTACCATCAACTTCTCCAGTGGCCGTATAAGCAGATGAGGCCCTTGCTCCATCAGTGAAAAATAAATCAGTGTACTCTGCAATATCGTAGAAGATAGACCACATTTTTCCAGCTGATATTGTTAAGTTACTATTATAGAAAGAAAGATATCCTAAGCGATTTCCAAAAGGTCCACTATTTGAAACAACATCATACTGTTTTCCTTCAAAGTTTGAAGATCCAAACCCACTATTATTTCTATTTGTATTGATTGACCATTCGCCTCTTAATGAAGCCGACCAGCCTTCCATAACTTCTGCTTGGTCATAAGTGATACCAATTCTTGAAGAGTTATCTCCGAGCGCTTGCGATCCTTCATCAAAATTTAAAGCAGAAACAAGGGCAATCTTTCCGTAGATGCCAAGGTTGTCATTTTTAAGAGCATAGCTATTCATACTCAGAAGTAGTAATAAGAAAGAAGTTGATATCCTTTTCATAATCTATCCATTTTAAAAATTTAATATATTTAGTAAAAGTTTATTGTTTATTGAACAAAAAGACTATTACTTTTAGAAAATATAGGACCTTTTGTTTCTTTATCTATTAGCTAAAGTCTTATATCGTTATATTATGATCACTTATTCAAAACTTTTATTTATTTTCATAATACAGAGCGCTCTAGCTCTAAGTGTGAGTAGTATTAATGTAAGTAAGATTGATGTAAGTGGCCACTTTGAGCAGTACGCGTCAGTTAATAATTCCTATCATGATAATATTGACGATAATATTTCCCCGCACAAGCATACACATAAACATTCTGAAGACGGAAAAGAGCATGAGCATACACACGAGCATTTTAAAGTCTCTCATGTTGAAATCTTAAAGTTTCAAAATAAATATAGCCCTGATATTTGTCTTAACTATTCATATCGTAGAAAGCACGTATTCTTTTATACATCCCATATTTCAACAGAGCACTCTCTTGAAATTTTTAGACCTCCTATTGTTTAGCTTTAATATTCGGTTAAGTTAAAATAAATATAGGAGAAAATATGTTAAATATAATAGGCATATCTTCACTTCTACTTACGGCAAATTCATTTGCTCACGGTATTAGTGAGAGCTCAAAGCAAGCTATGATTGAAGGTGGCTATCTTCAATATGTTTGGCTTGGAGCAGAACACATGATTACTGGTTATGACCATCTACTCTTTTTACTTGGGGTCATTTTCTTTTTAACAAGTGTTACAGACATAGTTAAATTTATAAGTGCCTTTACTGTCGGTCATAGTATAACACTTATTTTTGCAACATTCTTAGGCGTATCAGCTAATTACTGGGTTATTGATGCCGTAATAGCATTGAGCGTATGTTATAAAGGGCTAGATAATAATGGCTTTTTAAAAAGATACTTAAACCTTAAGAAGTCACCAAATCTTTTATTGATGGTTTTCATATTTGGTTTGATTCACGGCTTCGGACTCTCAACTCGCTTGCAACAATTACCCTTGGGTGAGAAAGGAACTAGTATGCTACTGCGTATAATTTCTTTCAATGTTGGAGTTGAGCTGGGACAAGTATTTGCTTTAGTTATTATGCTCTTTATTTTAAATCAAGTCAGAAAGTTAAAAGTATTTAGTATGGCTTCTAAGATTGTAAATGATGGATTAGTCATTGCTGGTGTATTGCTTTTTTTGATGCAGATGCATGGTTATTTTCATCAATCCAATCCAGATGAGTTTGGTTTTTCAGAAGATCGTCACATTCATCATCACTTAGATCTTGAGAAAGTTAAGCAAAATAATTTTAACAAACATGATAATATTTAGGAGAATTTATGAAATTAATAACTTTTATTATGGCAATTGCAGTTTCGACTTATACTTTTGCAGGAGAGGGACATGGACACTCTCATTCTAATGGGCATTCTCACTCACATGAGAAAAAGCAAATAACAAAAGATAACGCCGTAGACATTGCAAAACAAAATATTAGAAGACTAATTAAAGCTAAAAAAATTCACACGAGTTGGAAAGGTTCTAAGTTAGACTCTTCAGTAAAAAAGAAATTTAATGATAAGACAGAATGGCTACTTACTTTTTCAAATAAAGAAGGAGAGAAGGGAAAAAAACTATTCATCTTTTTAACTCTTAGTGGTGAGTTTGTCGCCGCTAACTTTACAGGTAAGTAGTATGTGGTTAGCAATAGGTAAAACTGTAGTCGCAGCAGTACTAATTAGTTTCGTTTCATGGCTATCTGGAAAGAAGACTGGTCTTGCTGGGTTTATTACAGCTCTTCCTCTAACAACGCTTCTGGCATTAGCTTTTTCGCACCTTCAGTGGGGAGATAGTGAACAGTCCGTTGAGTATGCCAAGAGCGTATTTGTCGCAATTCCTGTATCGTTACTTTTCTTTGTACCATTTCTGTTTGCGCAAAAGTTTAGTCTCAACTTTTGGAGCTGCTATTCAATAGGTATTTTTCTTTTAGGTGTAGGGTACTTTATACATTCTTATATAGTTAAGGCCGTATAGTAGTTTCAAAGACCATCCTTAGTTAAGGGTGGTCTACTTCTTGTTACAAAATTAAAAAAATGTGTAAATAAGAATTAATGGTCAGTGTTTTACTGACCATTATAGTTAAGCTTTTACTATGTTAATTTTTTTTCCCTTAATATAGTTGAGCATAACTGTTGAGATGATTAGAACGACGCCTACTGCTCTTAGAGACTCTGTTGTAAAGACCACTGATACTCCACAAATAGCAAGGATAACTCTTTCGGGAGCTTTCAGTTTATTTATGATTATTCCTTCAATGGACCCAGCAAATGCTATGATAATTGCTATTGTTGAAATAATTGCAAAAATAAATTCAACCATTCCTTCACCTTCAACAAGTACTAGATTTGAAAACGCCATCATTAATGGAATTAAGAAGAATCCCTGGGCAAGTTTAAAAGCTTGTATCGCCGATTTCATTGGTGAGGCATTGGCCACGCCTGCGCCTGCAAAAGCCGCAAGGGCAATCGGAGGAGTTACGTTAGAAGTCTGGGATAGCCAGAACACAATCATGTGCGCAGTTAGAATAGATAGTCCAAGATCAGTAAGAGCTGGAACCGCCATAATTGAAAGAACAATATATGCTGCTGTTACAGGTAGTCCCATTCCTAGAATAATCGCTGCTACCATAATTAGGGCGAGAACCGACCAAAGGTATCCTCCAGAAAGTGCTAGAAGGAATTGTGTAAATTGAAGACCAATCCCTGTCTGACCAACAACTCCGACAACTATACCAGCAGTTGCACAAGCACATGAGATTGAAAGAGTCATATTAGCTCCTTCTTTCAGAGCTTCAAAAAACACTTTTAATCCAAACCTTGTTTCTTTTCGTATCAAAGCAGCACAAACTATTGCCGCGCAACCTGCAATACCAACTAAGACTGGAGAGTAGTTTAACAATAGGAGAGATGTTAGTAGTAAAAGTGGTAATAAAAAATGCCAACCTCTTTTAAGTACAACACTGATTTTCTCAGTCGTATCCATTCCACTAAGACCAAGTTTTGTGGCCATTAAATGTACATAGAGTAGCGTACAAGCAAAATAGAGGATTGCAGGAGCTATTGATACAAGAAGAATGTTGCTATATGGAATACCTGTGAATTGTGCCATTACGAAAGCACCTGCACCCATTACTGGAGGCATGATCTGTCCACCGGTTGAAGCAGCAGCTTCAATTCCCGCTGCTTGCTCTGGCTTATATCCAAGCTTTTTCATCATAGGAATTGTAAAAGCTCCTGTCGTTACAGTATTTGCAATAGCTGAACCTGATATTGAGCCTAGAGCCGCAGATGCAAGAACACTTGCCTTGGCCGGTCCTCCTTTATACTTTCCTGCTGCTGCAAAAGAAGCATCGATAAAAAACTTTCCAGCTCCACTTACATTAAGGAATGCACCAAATAAGATAAACATAAATACTACACCAGCTGCAATCGCTAGAGGTGCTCCAAATACTCCATTTGTAGAATAGATATGAAATCTTATAACTTCTTCTAAACTAAAGCCCTTGCTTGCAAATGAAGAGGGGAGAGCATCACCGTATAAAGCGTAAGCTAGAAAGATTGCAGAAATGGCAACCATTATAAAACCAACAGTTCTTCTTGTTGCTTCTAGTAGAAGGACCATTAATATTACGCCTGCAATTAAGTCATTTTTAGAGAGTCCATCTATTAGAAATGAAATGTCATCATAGTTAAAACTAGTAATCTTCATGCTTGAGTAAATTGTGATTGCACAAAAGAATAAATCAACAAACCTGCCCGGAAGGTAAAGTTTAGGATGAGTATCTTTATTAAACATTGGTCTTACTAAGAAAACTAATACAAGTACCCAAGATACATGTATAGGTCTGAACACTGGGGCCGAAAGCCCTGCCGTAATACCATACCAAACCTGGAATATAGAAAGGCAAATAGCTGCTACCGTGAAAACCGATAGCAGAAAATTATGTGTAATAAAATTTAGAGATTTATCTTTAGTCATTTATTTCTACTTTGTTTTTAGTTTTTCATTTCTGTATCTAAGAGCTCCTGGGTGTAGTTCTGCACCTTTTAGCTTTGTCATATTCTCAAGAGTTGTAAATTTCGTATCATTTATAGCGTTACGAATTTGTTTCATATTTTCAAAAGCTACTTTAGTCATTTCATAAGCTAACTTCTCATCTAGAGTTTTATTTACTACAAGTACGTTCCATACAGCTGGTGCAGTAAATGCTGGAACTTTATTGTAATTCTCTGCTGGAACGTCTAATCCTTCATAAGAAGGGTTATCTGCTATTACTTTTGCTATTTCTTCTTTTGAGAAGCTTAGGATACGAATATTATGAGTTAGAGCAACTTCTGTAATTGCACCAGTTGAAAGACTTCCAACAATCACACCAGCATCAATTTGATTGTTAGATAGCGCTCTAGTGGTTGCGGTATAATTTAGAGATTGTGCTTGAATATCACTCTCTTTTATTCCAAGTGTGTTAAGAATATTAACTGCACTTACTCTTGTACCTGATCCAGGGGCTCCAAGTGAAACCTTTTTACCTTTTAAGTCTGAAAGCTTTGTAATTTTAGAATCGGCTGGCACAATAAATTGAACAACATTTGGGTATAGAGCAAAAAGAACTGATATAGGCATCTTTCTAGGAAATGGCTTCTTTCCTGCATTTGCTTGAAGAACAACGTTACCCATTGCAATACCTGCAAGTTGCTTGTTCGTTGAGACTTTGATTGTATTTTCTACAGAGGCTGCAGTTACTTCGGCCCTCATGTTAAAGTTTGGGATCTTCTCTCCCCACACTTTTGCCAACATTCCACCTAGTGGATAATATGTTCCACTCTGACTACCAGTACCAATTGTATAATTTGTATTAGCTAAAGTTAGTTGAGACAGTAGTGTACACATTAAGAAT
>NZ_JBFGYP010000130.1:0-7766 GCF_041587335.1 Halobacteriovorax sp. | reverse complement strand
GAGGATGAAGCAATAGGGGATAGAGTAGATTACGGAGCGGGAATATCTATTGAACACAATGATAATATTCCAAAGAAGTTAACCCTTATCAAAGGAAGCTCATATACAACGGTTGCCGATATATTTGCAATTAAAACTGAGTCAGAAATCAGTACCAAGAAACAAATAGTTTCTATGAGTGTTAGTTCTACTGATGGAAATGATTTTGCTAAAATAGACTTAGAGGAAGACTTTGCTGAATTACAAATCCCTATGAGTGTTGATATTACAAACAGTGGTCTAAAATTAAATACTAGATATTCTATCAATAGTGAAAAAGAGCATAAAGTACATTTAACACTTGATGGAGAGTTGAATTCAAGTACCAGTCTAGTATTTCAAAAAGATGTTAGAGGCAACTCAATAGCCTTAAATCGAATACAGAGGATAGGAAGCTCTCAAGAGATAAGCATCCAAGTTCAAGGGGGAGGCGTAGGTCAAAGTGAAGCTTGGCTTCGCTATAAGTTAGCCTTTTAGTGAAAGTTCTGTTTGTTCTAGAATAATCACTGTATCACCAACTTCTAAGTTTTTTTCACTTTCTAGATTCCAGACTTCACCGTGTAGTTTAACCTGATATTTCTTTATTTCAGATTCATCTCCGATTAAAGCAATAACTGTAGCTGTCTCACCGACTTGAGAATTGAACTTCACTTTACCAATATTTTTATGGTCCTTAACAATGATGTAACCAACAAGTATTAAAAATAGAGTAATTGCTAGGGCGGCAGAGTAAATCAATGTCTGGCTAATCATAATATAGCTATCTTCTGTTCTAAGTAAGAAGAGAGATCCAGAGACAAAGCTGCCAAGTCCTGCCAGAGATAATATCCCATAGCTTGTTACATATATCTCTATTATAAATAATACAAACCCTAAAATGATAAGTGCCATAGCTCCAAAATTTAATGGAAGTACCTGGAAGCCTATTGCTGCAAGAATCAACGCTAGAGTTCCAATAGATCCAGCAATAAGTCCACCCGGAGCTTGAAACTCAAGATATATAAGAGCAGCTCCAATTAAAAATAAGACATAAGCTGTATTTGGATTGGCAAAAATATTTAGTAACTGTTGGCCGAGGTCCATTTCATAAGAAGAGTAGGTTATATTTTTAGTTAATATTTTACGGTCCTCTCCTTGTATATGGATTACTCTTCCATTAACCATTGAAGAGAGGTCTGATCTCTTATTTAAAATATCGTCTATTAGGTTTTCTTTCTTTGCTAGGTTTGCTTCAAAGCTTGAGGCCTTCTCTATCATATCTCCAAATAATGTTGCATTTCTTCCTCTCGTTTGAGCTAAGCTTTGAACAAGAGCTTTTAAGTCATTGACTGACTTTGAGCGCACATCACTTTTTTCTATGTCACCAGACATCTGGATTGGTGTCGCAGCACCTATATTAGTTCCTTCTGACATTAGAAGAATATGTGCAGCACTCGCTATTATTGCTCCCGCACTTGTTGCACTAGAACCTTCTGGAGTCACCCATACAATAATTGGAATAGTACTTTCACCTATTAAGGTAAGTATCTCTTTAGTTGTAGATACAAGTCCACCTGGAGTATTTAGTTTTATCAGTATGGCATCACTTTTTTGTTTATTAGCTCTCTTAAAGCCTTGAGAAATATAGTTGAAAGTTGCAGGAGTTATAGGAGAGTCTATATTCAACTCTAAAACTTCACTTAATTGAATATCCTGAGCTTGAGTTTCTTTGAAAAAACTGAATAGAGATATTGTTAAGATTAGAAGTATTTGATAGGTTTTCATACTTTT
The DNA here is from genome assembly GCF_041587335.1 of Halobacteriovorax sp. GTDB lineage: Bacteria > Bdellovibrionota > Bacteriovoracia > Bacteriovoracales > Bacteriovoracaceae > Halobacteriovorax. The sequence continues at coordinate 5,957 of NZ_JBFGYP010000130.1, read as the reverse complement.
TATCCTCAAATTCTTTGGAGTTATCATTGCAACCACTATTTAAAATACTATTATGTCACATTTTAAACCCTAAAACAGATAAGTCATGCGAATTCGTTAAAAATGGAGCACTTGTCTTAAAAAGGTCAAACTCTGGATATAAAATTGTCGAATACGGAAAAGAGAAAGCTATTCTTCCTAAATATGCCTCTAAGAAATCTATTGAAGTTATGGACACAATGGGGAAAACAATAATGCCATCTTTTTTTGATACTCATTTTCATTGGGTTCAGGACGATGTGAGACTTATGCCTAAGAAGAACCTACTTCAATGGCTTATTAATTATACTTGGCCATATGAGGCAAAGTTCAAAGACAAGAAATACTCTAAAATGAAAGCTCAGAAGTTTGCAAAAGAGCTAGCTTCTGTTGGTACTTTAGGTGGAGCTTGCTATGCTTCTATTCATGCTCATACAGTTGATGACGCTCTTAAGTACTTTATAGGTGACTTTGTCGTAGGAAATGTTCTTATGACAATGGAGTCTCCAGACTACCTAACACAAACAAAGAAACAGGCGCTAAAGCTAGTTGATAAACAAACTAAGAAATTTAGAAATGAATATGCTGTAACTCCTAGATTTGCTCCAACTACTCATCCAGACGTTATGCAAGAGGCGAGTAAGATGGCAAGGGCCAATAACTCTTTCATACAGACTCACTTAAGCGAAACAGAGAATGAGATCGATTATGTAATGAGTATTTATAAAAATATTGAGGGATATGAGAATGTAAAAACATATACTGATATTTATAAAAAAGCTAAGGTCCTTGGTTCTAAGACAATTATGGGGCATGGGATTTATCTTTCTAAAGAAGAATTAAAGACCTTAAGTAAAACAAAAACTTCTATCGCTCACTGTCCTACATCTAATGCTCCTGTAAAGAAGCTTGGACTTGGTTCTGGTTTATTCAACTTTAAATTCGCTGAAAAGCATGGAGTTGATTGGTCACTAGCAAGTGATATTGGTGGAGGGCCCTTTGTTTCTATGTTCGATGTTATGCAATCATTTGTTTCTCAAAATAAAGAGGCCGGTGTAAAGGGTGCAACTTATACTAAGGCACTTCATAGAGCGACTGTTGCGGGAGCAAGAGCTCTGAAAATGGAAAAAACCTCTGGAAATTTTGAATCAGGAAAATTTGCAAACTTTATTGTTGTAAATAGTCCAAAAGATTTAACGGGATCTTCTGAAAAAATTCTAGATAGAATTATTTCAACAAATAAAAAGTCTAGAAAGAAGTACGACAAAATGGTTGAGCAGACATTTTACCGTGGTGAGTGCGTATTTTCTAAAATTTAGTCCTTTTGTCACAATAATATCTATAGGGAATTCATATTATTTAAGATTCCCTATAGTTAAGTTCTTTAACTTACCGTTATTTTATTTCATAAAAATTAAGAAAACTTAAACTAATTGGAATTTGTTTCCTGTTTCTAAAGATATTTAAAGATTGGATAATAAAAATTATATAGTTTATTTAGTTTTAAGTTGCCAATATTACGTATAAGTTAAGAAATCTTGATAAATATAACCAAAAGTTATTTGGAATTTACCATGATTGTTTGGTATTTTATTTATAAACAAATGTGATGATTTAAACACAGGAGAACATCATGCGCTGCTTTGCTAATATTGCTAAATTAATTAGAACAAAAAGAATTAATCACCCAAAAGGATACTCACAATCTGAGCTATCTCACTTACTTGGGTATAAGAACGGACAGTTTATCTCAAACGTTGAGAGAGCTCTTTGTAATATTCCTTTAAAAATGCTTAAGAAAGTTTCTGAAGTTTTAGACATTAATGCTGATGAACTAAAAGATGCAATTTTAAAAGATCACGATCAGACTCTTGATAACTATCTTAAACTTGAAGGCGCTTCTGAGATGATGCCTAATACAGTAAAGAAAGTTGCTGCTGTTTCTGCACAAATCTAATTTAAAGCTTTTTTTATTAAATAAGGCCGCAATCACTGCGGCCTTATTATTTTCATCTCTATTTATTCTTATATACTTTAATATTAAAACTCTTACTCTTTTTAAGCTCAGTATCTATTGGTAAAATAAGATCTTTTGGTTCTTCAACCTCTAGTCCTATTTCTACTTTTAGCTTAACAGCTTTTCCTAGAAAGCCTTTTAAAGTATCAAAACCAAATCTTGCAAAGTCAGCACTAATATTGTCATTAGATAGATTGAAGTCTGTTAGTTTAAAATTCTTAGAGAAGTGTAAGTCTCCATTTGATCTCTTATAAACTCTAACTTTAATTTTAGCATCTTTGATTAATTCTGGGTTTGGAACACTTAGTTTAAAGTCTCCAGATTTATTCATCCACAATGACTTAAAGTTTGCCTTTAAAGGAGCCGTAAGCTTCTTTAAATTTCCAAAGTTAATTTTAATATCTCTAGAAGTTTTAAGTTCAGTGTCATTATTTAGAATAACTGTTTCACTCTCATTTAATAAATTAATGAATGTTTCACTTGTATTTAAGTTCTTGTAGTTAATCTTTAAATCACCACTCTCATCCATTGCTAACTTAATAGTCGCTTTTCCAATTTGATCAACATCAGTAAAGCTGAATTTAACTTCGTGAGTAACTTCTTTCTCAGCTTGGTAAGGTATTTGAACAGGTTTCTTACAAGCATAGCTTACTGTGTTATACCTTGTTACATCTCTACATACATATTCTTGGTATGGAACATCTGTACACTCATTTCCGCCTGGTACGTAATCACATACACGATTTGGAACATTACTACATTCACGATCAGTATATGGAACATTTCTACATGTCTGTGGACCACTAACGTCTCTACATCTCTGTCTTCCTGGTACGTCTGTACACCTTTCAACTCCATTTCTTGTTCTACAAACTCTTCTTGCAGGCTCGTTAACACATTCTCTACGTGTTCTCCCCGCCGTACATTCTCTTCTTGTTCTTCTTACATTTCGACATTGGTAATCGTTCTCTGTTCTACAAACATTTCTTCCAGGAACCCATGTACATTCATTTCTATAGCGAGTTTCATTTCCGCACACAGTATCTTGATAGGGCTCTTGCCTCTCACATGTTCCATCTACATATTCAGTTCTATAAAGAGTAATAACTTTAGTGTCTTGCAGTAGAACTTGCTCTGATGGTTGTAGATTGTAATCAATTTGAGTATTTTCTTGGGCCAGTGTGTGATTCGTTAATGCTAGAAATAATCCCAGCAAACATAAGATGTGTTTCAAAATATTCTCCTTTTTAATAGTGGAGTTATTTAAGCAAGAATAATGCCAATGATTTTAAGTGTTTGCGATGCGTCTTGTTGCTGTAATTTGGAAAATAGAAGGGGAGCGTAATGAAACTAGGGATATTTTGTCACTGAATAGATCGGTGACAAAATATCTTAGATTTATTTAAAGACCTTTATATTGCTTGTAGTCGTCAATTGAGCCAACACTTTCTTCTGAGTCATCTGCATACTCAACTCTTGCTTCCGCTTGAATTTCTAAAAAGTGTGGATCCGCAAATTCACCTTGATGAGATACGTGCTCAGCAAGTGGATCAATTTCGTGGTTGAAAGAGTATTTATGATCTTCCTTAAGTGAGTTAAAGTGCTTTTGAAAGATCTCTTGCTTTTCGCCTGTTAAACTTCTTTCAAACTCTCTAAGCTTTGTAATTGTATTATAATAAATTCTCTCAAGTTTAGCTTTTTGTTTAGGATCTGCTCTATGAAATAGTGCATAATACTTTCTTCGTGCAAGTAAGTGCTGCTCAAGAAGGTTATTATACTTTAACGTGACTTGGTCCTCTAAAGATAGTTTTGGACCTTTTCTGTTATTATATCTCTTTTTCTTATTATTATTATTTGGCTTAGATCCTGCTGCCTGAGCATTAGGGTTCTTCTTCTTTGGTTTTCCGCGATATCTCTTATTGCGGTTAGGTCTTGGTTTTGCCTGATTTTCGGACATTGATTCCTCATAGATTCTTAACGGTAGATCATATATTATTGGATCTTTAAAAGTTTAATTTTATAGAGTGCAGTGTTGTTAGTCAATTTTGTATAATTTGTCGCAATGTTAACACAATAAAACTTTAAAAAACGTTCAAAAATGATTAAAAATATGAGTACTTACCTATAATAATAAGGAGAAATATATGACAACGAAACGCGTTAGAGTGGCAGTAACAGGTCCTGCTGGACAAATTGGTTACGCAATACTTTTCAGAATCGCCTCTGGACAGATGTTTGGAACGGATACTGAAGTTGAATTAAGCTTATTAGAACTTCCTCAAGCACTCGGTGCTCTAGAGGGTGTTAAGATGGAATTAGATGATTGTGCTTTCCCACTTCTTAAGAATATTAAATGTACTGATAAAATGGAAGAGGCCTTTGATGGTGCTAACTGGATTCTAGCTATTGGTGCAGTTCCAAGAAAAGATGGAATGGAGAGAGCAGACCTTCTTAAAGTTAATGGTGGAATTTTTGGGCCATTAGGTAAAGCTATGGCAGCTCATGGTGCTGACGATTGTAAATTATTTGTAGTTGGAAACCCGTGTAACACTAACTGTCTAATCGCTATGGAAAACTCAGGTCTTCCGAAAGAAAGATTTTTTGCAATGACAGCTCTTGATGAAAACAGAGCAAAGAGTCAACTTGCAATGAAAGCTGGAGTTGATGTTACTGCTGTTACAAACATGACAATTTGGGGTAACCACTCAGCGACTCAGTATCCTGATTTTTACAATGCAAAAATTAATGGAAAAAGTGCTGCAGAAGTAATCACTGATACTGACTGGTTATCTGGAGAGTTTATTTCTGTAGTTCAAAAAAGAGGTGCTGCAATTATTAAGGCCAGAGGTGCAAGTTCAGCAGCTTCAGCTGCAAACGCTTGCGTTCAAGGTGTACATAGTCTTACACATGATACTCCAGCTGGAGAAACTTTCTCAATGTGTCTTGCCTCAAAAGGTGAGTATGGTGTTGATGAAGGTTTAATCTTCTCTTACCCATGTAGAGTTGAAAATGGTCAGATCAAAGTTGTTGAAGGTGTTGAGCACAATACTTTTGGTCAAGAAAAGTTTAAAACTACTCTTGAAGAGCTTAGAAATGAGAAAGCTTCTGTAAAAGAGATGGGATTAATTTAATTTATATTTCTTTCAAATAAAAAAGAGGGCCTCTCGGCCCTCTTTTATCAAATTGCACCTGATCTATGTAGGTGATGGTCTAATCTTTCAATTTGCCTATCCATCCTTTCTTCTTCGAGTTGAGAACTTGGTGTCCTCGAACCTGATGTACAGGAAGTTACGATAGTTAATGTTAAAAATAGGAATAGAAATATACTTCTTTTCATAGTTGAGCTCCTTACTCAATTATACGGTATATTTACGGATTCACTTAAATTTTAATAGGTAATTGCTCTAGTTTCAGTAAGTTGAGTTATAGGCCATTTTCGTCTCTAAACTTAACTAGCGCTTGATAGTATTCTCGTTGCTCTTCCATAGAGAGTGAAGACATTGTCTTTACATTTTTCTTCCTAATGCCTTTTTCAGCAAGTAATCCATCAGCAGTTCTTAGTTTTCCGGTAATACTTTTAGCAATGGTAACAAGCCAAGGAGGGAATTGCTTGTCTACTTCTTCTACTGGTACCTTTATAAGGGTTGTATCTTCTAAACAGATTGCACTAGCACTTCTATTCGTTTTATCAAAGAAGCTTAGTTCCCCTAAATATTCCCCATCTTCTAAATGGGCCAGAGGAGTAACCTTAGTTCCATTGTTTACAAATATTAAAACCTTACCCGAGTGTATAATGAAAAGGTCATGATCAACTTGTCCTTCTGCGCAGACAATATCACCTTTTTTTAAATTTAATGTTAACGGTCCAGATATCTCACTCATAAGTTCCTCAAATTTTTAGAATACTTTTAATAGTTAGGAT
>NZ_JBFGYP010000129.1:0-7881 GCF_041587335.1 Halobacteriovorax sp. | reverse complement strand
TATTTTGCCGCTGCAACAGTGGCCTTAAATGGGTCTCTTCTTTCATCAACATACCAATCAATTTTTAGACCAAATCTCTTCCCAGTGTATGGCATGAATTGCCAAGGACCTACGGCCCTGGCCCATGACTTAGCTTTTGTTTGAAATCCAGACTCGGCCATCGCCAAGAAAATTAAATCTCTAGGAAGTCCGTTATCCTCTAAAATCTTCCCTAGTAATGGTGCGTATCTCCCACCTCTAGCAGAGTATCTTTTAAAGAAGCCTCTACCTCTTGTTAGGAAATAATTAATCCATTTCTTAGTTGCTGCATTATAGACAACAGGAATATCAAAGTAGTAATTATCTAGTTTTAAATGTTCAGCACCATACAGAAAGTATGTCTTCCCATCGTAGTCCGATGGATTGATTTCTGCACTTCCTGCCATAGATGTACTCATCGTAGAGTTATCTACAGACTCTCTAGCATCATTGGCCCAAGTTAAATGTTTAGAAAGAACTTTTTCTTCAGTCTTCTCTACAACACTTTCTTTAACTGCCGGCTTAAGGCTCGAACAAGAAAGTAGAGAAGCTCCGATAAATAGCTGAATAAATATTGATTTATATATCTTCATAACTCTTTAAAATCCTTTTTAACTCTTCTTATGTACTCAGAATAATTCTAAACTATATTGTCTAACGAAGAGTTCCCTCAGTCAAACGAGAAGAACTCTTGTTAATTCAATAATATCTGATTAGCTTTCTGCACCTTCTATTAGTGAGTTAGCTTCTACTCCAGAAAACTCATCATTCTCCATCATAGAATCGACAACTATAGTACCCACACAATCACCAAATACATTAACAGTTGTTCTAAACATATCTAAAATTCTATCAACAGCTAGAATCAGACCAATACCTTCAATAGGTAGTCCTACTGCTCCAAGAACTATACTCATTGTAATAAGTCCTGCTCCAGGAATTGCTGCCGCTCCAATTGCTGCTAATGAAGCAGTCATGAAAATTACAATTTGTTGCCCAATACCTAAGTTGATTCCATATACTTGTGCAATAAAGATAGCTGCAACAGATTCGTACAATGCAGTTCCATCCATATTTATTGTTGCTCCAAGAGGGAGAACAAACTTAGCCGTATCTTTTCTAACCCCGAGATTTTCCTCTACACAAGTCATTGTGATTGGAAGAGTTGCGGCCGATGAAGAAGTTGAAAATGCTGTAAGAAGTGGTGAACTTAAATTCTTTAAAATATACATTGGTGACTTTTTCATTCTCCAAGATGCAATAAACATTAGAGCTACGGCATGAAGAAGAAGACCTATAACTACAGTCGCCATATACTTTGAAAGTGAAACAATTGCTGAAAATCCAGTTCTTGCCATTATGTCCATCATAAGAACAAAAATACCAACTGGAGCAAATTTCATAATTACGTGAGTAAGCCTTAGAGTCATGGCCTCTAAACTTTCCATGAAGTTAACAACTGGCTGAGATTTCTTTGGCATATATAGCGCAACGATACCAAACATAATTGCAAACACGATAACTTGAAGAACTGTCGAAGTTGCCATTGCTTCAAATGGGTTTGTTGGTATTGCATTTACTATTACATCAAGAATCGTTTGATAGAGACCTTTTGACTGAGTCACCTTCTGATGCATAACTTCTGATAATCCACCTAGGCCAGCGTTTGATTGTATCCCCTCAACTCCAACACCTGGCTGAATAAGGTTTACCATTATAAGTCCTACAAAAACTGCAAAAGCTGTTGTTAAAAAGTAATAACCTACAGCTTTTCTCCCCATAGATCCTAAACTTTCAGGCGTACCAAGGTGGTACATTGCCATGAAGATTGAAGATAATACTAGCGGTACAATTACCATTTTAAGAAGTCTTATAAATATTGTTCCTATTGGCTTAAGATAAGCTGCTAGCTCTCCATTACCACTAAAGTAGAGCGCTAGCCCTGCTATTAGTCCAGCAACCATTGCTATCCCAATCATCTTTGCTTCTTTCTTAGATGCTTCCTGCATTTATTTCCCCTTTATCACTTTTCTATATTTCAATTTGCTAAAATACTCTTATGTTAAATCACCCTATAACTTTCATTATGATTTCCCTAAGTATCGTCCTTCTCATGTCGACGTTAATTCTTAGTCTTGGAAATCCCATGATCTTTCACTAGGAACTCCAATGCAATCACTTGTTAATATTGGCAAAATAATCGTATTAACTATTCTCGTTGGAACTGGCCTTCTTGTAAACAGGGCATTTTCTAAAGTTGAAGCTCCTAACTATGATTTTACGTTAAATAAACTTGAGCCTTTTACTCCAGGAAAGAGTATAGATGAACTCCCAAAAGAATTAGGAAAAGGTGAAGTCACAGAAGATAAAGGAGAGACTAAAATAGTTCGCTATTCACTAGTTCATGCCAGATATAACTTTCCAATTTACGTACAGATTAAAAATAATATTATTTTAGATTTTTACGCAAGATTTCCAACTTACTTTCTACACGACTCATTTCATCAGTCTTTAATTAATAAATTTGGAAAGCAAAGTAAGTACTACAGACAAGAGAATAATGCAGTCTATGCTTGGAATGATTTAGAGAATTTTCGAGTTATTTACAGTGGATCTTGTACCGTAACGTGTTTTCCAAACTATGTAAGCTATATTCAAAAGTCGAAAAAAAAGGGAGACTTCGTCCCCCTCATCAATAAATTTAGCAATAACTTTTTAGGAAAAAAAACTAAATAGGGTCTTCTCTCTTTGAATTTAAGAACATTGCAAGAAAACCTACAATAATCATTATCATGCAAAGTATTTGTCCCATAGTAGTTGTTCCACCGAAGTAGTACCCTAACTGTTGATCTGCCTCTCTAAAGAATTCAATAAAGTATCTAAAGAATCCATAGCCAATAACAAATGAACAAGCAATCACTCCATGCCGCTTAACTTTAGTTAATAGAAACCAAAGAATTAATGTAAGAAGCAGCCCTTCAGCAAATCCCTCATAAAGTTGAGAAGGATGTCTTGGATATGGACCACCTGTTTTAAAAACCATTCCAAAAGAAGAGTCTGTTACTCGTCCGTAGAGCTCACCATTAATAAAGTTTCCAATTCTTCCAAAGAATAATCCAGGAGCTCCGGCCAAAGCAGTAGCATCCATAACCTGGGCCCAGGAGACATTATTTTTTCTACCAAAATACCATCCTCCAAATAAGAGTCCAGCTAATGCTCCATGAAAACTAAGTCCTCCTTGCCACACATAAAGTAGTTCAGATAAGTGACTTGAGTAATAGTCCCAGTTATATATAAAAACATATGCAAACCTTGCTCCTAAGAACATGCAGATAAGCATAGTAGTAATCATTGAGTCGATATTTTCTTTTTGAATTTTAAAGAATCCTCTATCTACTAATTTCTTTAAAAGAAAATTTGCAATAACAAACCCTACAACATACATCAGTCCATACCAGCGAACGCTCACCGGGCCAATGGAAAAAATAATAGGATCTATATTAAGTGGATTCATGTAACTCTCCTGCATACTAAAATAAATATGCAATTATGCTACTCTTGTTGACTGTGCTTTACAATGTTTTAGGATTTTAAAGATTTGAGGCCACAAATGTAGCCTCATTATATTTATAGATTTAAGTCAGTTCTTGGTTGAAAGCTCTCAGCAGGATAAACTAACCCTTCATATGTTCTACAAATTGATTGGATCATCTGCCTTGTAGGAATAGTCATTCCTCCGAAGCTAAAGTATGAGCAGTGTGCTGATAAAAAAGTTAAGAATTGCTCAGGACCCATTTTGATTGACCTGTCTCTAAGGCTACTGTCGAGCTTTAAAAGCTTGAACGAGCTTTTCATTTTCTTCTGTCCGTCCTGTGTATAAAGCGTTCTTTTGAAGACGTCGATAAATACAACCTCTCCGCCCGCTTCCGATGGCTTTTGAACAACCATTCCTTCATCGACAGGAACACCCCATATACCAATAACTCCAAGAGGAGCTAATGACCAAGAGAGAAACCTCATTAAAATAACTTTAGTCGCAAGTTCTACGCCTTCAGATCCAAAATCTTCCACGCAGCCCATTTCCCATTCTTTAAATGAATGTCCGTAAATCATCAATGCAACCCCACGGTAGCGATAAACGTTATAACTTTCTTTTGGGTGAATACTCTCACTCCCAAATTGATCAGACTCACTATATAGGCCTATCTGACGCATAACCCCAGGAGATGCTTCATCTATCGTCAATATCTTACCAAATTGCTCACCACTAAAATCTGAAAGCATCTTTTCTGATTCTTCCGAGCTCAATTCGTTAAATTTCAAACTTTTTATTAGGTCTACCAAGTCTTTTTGAAAGCTTGATTTATTTAGTCGTATATAAACAGGAAGAGCATGCCCCTTAAAGTACTGAAAATACGTATAATTTGATTCTTCCATAATCCCCTCGCTTATTCAAACAAGCCTAACGGCTTAAGGGCCTAGATTTACAGGCCATTCCCTTAGTAAACTTATCGACTCCAAACCTATTTCCCTTAATAAAGTTTGGCCTAATTCTGCCCCCATTTCCCCTTTAAATCTTGACATACGGCCCCAAATTTTATACATCTTCTAGATTCTGAATAAAAGTGACCAAAGTTAGGGTAACAAGATTCTCCAAAAACTGTGAGGGCCCCTGAATTTGTCAAATACTAGGAGTATTAAATGTACGGAGTTGTTGAAATTTCAGGACACCAGTATAAAGTTCAAGCTGGAGATGTTCTTGATGTTGAAAAACTAAGTAACGAAGCAGGATCTACTGTTGAGTTAGAAAAAGTTTTATTTATTGGTGGAGAAAAGACTTTAATTGGTCTTCCAACTGTAAGTGGTGCTAAAGTTACTGCAAAAGTAATTAAGCATGAGAAATCTAGAAAAGTAATCGCTTTCAAAAGAAAGCCAGGTATGTACCAGAAGAAGATGGGTCACCGTCAAAACTATACTGCTCTTTTAATCACAGAAATCAATGACGGTAGTGGTAACATTACTAAAATCGATGCTGATTCAAAAGCTGCAAAGAAATTTTTAAAATAAGTTTTAATTAGGAGAATAAGTCATGGCACACAAGAAAGCCGGTGGTTCGACAAGTAACGGACGTGATTCAAACCCAAACATGTACGGGGTTAAGAAATTTGGTGGTGAGAAAGTCATCCCAGGAAACATTATCATCAGACAAGCAGGGAACAAGTTCCACGCAGGTCCAGGTGTTAAGCAAGGAAAAGATTGTACTCTTTTCGCTGTAACTGAAGGTTCGATTAAGTTTTCTTACTACAACAAGAAAAAACAAATCGTATCAGTTGTACAAGGTTAATTGATATTTTCAAAAGTTTATAATAGAAGGGAATCCTTATGGGTTCCCTTTTTTTATATGGGCCTAGATATTTAATAGTGAGTTAGTTAATGCGGTTTATAGATGAAGTTACAATCACAATTATTAGTGGAAACGGCGGCAATGGTTGCTCAAGTTTTCGTCGAGAAAAGTTCTACCCATTAGGTGGACCAGATGGCGGAGATGGTGGCGACGGTGGAAGCATTTTCATTCAGGCCGACAATGGAATTAACACTCTCGTTAATTTTAGAAGTAAGAAAATTTTTAAAGCAGAACACGGTCAAGACGGAATGACGACACAGAGACATGGTCGTTATGGTGAAGACCTAACATTACATGTGCCAGTTGGAACAATCATTAGATCTGCTGAAACAGGTGAAATTATTGGTGACCTTACAGAGCACGGACAAAAGATCCTTATGGGTGAAGGTGGCCGAGGTGGAATTGGAAATATTCACTTTAAGTCTTCTGTAAACCAAGCTCCAAAGACGGCTACACTTGGAAAAGAGGGCCGTACAATTGAAATAGAGCTAGAGCTTAAGCTTATTGCTGATATCGCTTTAATTGGGCTCCCTAATGCAGGGAAATCAACACTGATATCATCTATCTCTGCAGCGAAGCCAAAGATTGCTGACTATCCATTCACTACGCTTGAGCCAAATTTAGGTGTTGTAGATATGGGAGACAATCAATCATTTGTCGTTGCCGATATCCCAGGTCTTATTGAAGACGCCTCAGAAGGTAAAGGGCTTGGAATAAAGTTCTTAAAACATATTGAAAGAACTAAGGCATTTGTACACTTAGTTGATGTATCTTGGTGTTTAAATGAGTTCGAGGCTTTCGAGCAATATGTTACAATTCGTGAAGAATTAAGAAAATACAATGAAGAGCTACTTAACAAAAAAGAGCTTATCTGTTTAACAAAAATTGATGCGATGACTGAAGAAGAAATTGAAAAATATGTTTCATTTTTTGAAGAGCAAATCGACAGAAAGGTACTTCCACTTTCATCAGTATCAGGAAGAAACGTTGGTCTTTTAAAGTCTTTGATGTTAAAAACTTTTGAAGATTACCAGGTATAAGAGATATATATGAGCACAGATTTTATTACTAAAGAAGTTGAAAAAATTGTTAACACTAAAGAGCTTGAGTTTCCATTAAATATAGCAATGGCAACTGCTTGGATTCTAGGTAACTTTAAGGGAATTAACTTAAAGGTACTAGATGTTGCAAAGTCGAGTTCTTTAACTGATTTCTTCGTTTTAGGTTCAGCAACAAACCCTACAATGGCCCAATCAATGGCCGATGAAATAATTAAGCAAATGAGAGTTCACGGTTATGAAGTCATCTCAAGAGAAGGTTCTCAAAAAGGTGACGATTGGATTCTTTTAGACTTTGGCGATATCATCGTTCACGTATTCTTAGATATATCTAGAAGTGTATACGACTTAGATAATCTTTGGGAAAATGCTGTTGAAGTTGAAATTCCAAATTCATACTACTTCTCTTCAGATGATGAAGAAAAGTCTGATAAAGATTCAGGAAAGAGCTATTTCTAGTGAAAGACCTTCATCTTATCGTTGTTGGAAAATTAAAAGATAAGAATATAGAAGCTCTTGAAGAGAATTATCTTAAAAGAATTAAATCACCTAAACTTCACATTCATGAAGTTAAGTCACATAAAGAAAATTTAGATCTAGAGGCCAATGAAGTTGAGAAAAAACTCAATGACATTGGCTCTACATATCCAATTCTACTTGCAGAGAATGGACAGTTATTTGATAGTCCAAAAATGTCTAAATGGATGTTTAACCTTTTAGAGGTAAAATCGGAAAAGATTGTTTTTATTATTGGAGGAGCAAGTGGTCACGGAGAGAAGATCATTAAAAGATCAAAAGAGAAGCTCTCACTCTCCCCTCTAACCTATCCTCACAAGCTTGCAAGACTTCTCTTTGTAGAGCAGATATACAGGGCGCTCACGATCAATACTGGGCACCCTTATCACAAGTAGAAATTAAACTAGCTTACAATACACCGATAGACTTTTTAACTTCTTTTAAAAACTCTGAGGCCTTAGGTCTAACTTTCTCAGCACCTTCACGAAGAATTAAATCAATTTTAGATTTGTCCGCCATTAATTCGTAATACTTCTCTCTAGGACCCTTTAGGTTCTCATTGATCACATTGAAAAGCTCTAGCTTTGCTTCTCCCCAACCAATACCTCTTCTATACCATGCATCTAACTCAGCGACTTGGGACTCTGTTGCAAATAACTTATAGAAGTCAAAAACGACAGAGTTATTAGGGTCTTTTGGAACTGATGGCTCTGAAGAGTCCGTTGTTATTTTATTAATTGTCTTTCTAAGCTTTTTCTCAGTTAAAAAGAGTGGGATATGATTATCATAACTCTTACTCATTTTACGCCCATCAAGACCAGGTACAAGTGCTCCTTCTTGAGCTTTCCCCTCTGGTAAAGTAAATATGTCTCCGTAGACATGATT
>NZ_JBFGYP010000128.1:0-7964 GCF_041587335.1 Halobacteriovorax sp. | reverse complement strand
CAAGAGTCGAAGAACTTAAAATATTTGGCCCTGCAGGAAATGAGATGATGCCTTCTGCAATAGAATATCTATCAAGAGTAATCGGAGAAGAAGGTGCTTACACCTACCTAAGCCCATACTTGGTAAAAAAAGGACGCGCTAAATACAAAGTTTCGGCCACAAACGTACCTATTAAAAAAAATGAAAGTTCACACTACTCTATTGCTCAAGGAATTAAAGCAAGCGCCACGGCAGTAGATCACGGTCCAATTGCAGCAGTTAGCTGGAGAATTGAGGTTGAAAATTGTTCAATTGTATTCTCCGGAGATATGACTAATCGCTTTAATGTTTTGGAAAAGTTTGCAAAGGACGCTGACATACTTGTAGCTAGCAATTCAATACCTGAAAAGGCATCAAAGCGTGCAAAAACTCTTCACATGCCTCCTTCAGAAATTGGATTAATTGCAAAAAAGTCTCAAGTCAAAAAGCTAGTACTATCACACTTCTTTAAGCGAACACTATCAACTCAAAAAGAGTCCTTATCTACTATAAAGAAAGTTTTCGATGGTAATGTAGTTTTAGCAAATGATGGATTAACTATTGAGCCCTAAAGGCGTTCTGGCAATCTCATCTCACTCCACTTCTGAGGGCAGCTATTTTTATGGCCTGAATAGCAATTATTACTCATGCCTTTATTTTTATTAATACTTTTATATGAATTCAAACCATTCAACTCCTCTCCTTTAGTCGTAGATTCATCACCAGATAATGGCTTTATATAACAATTCTTACTTAATAGATTATGATCTAATTTTGGAAGTTCACAAGCGTATGTGTTAGCTGATAAAATTAAAATTGATAATATATACTTCAAAACTTTCTCCATGTTTGAATAACTTAATTTAAGTTTGATATACCGAACAATTTTAACAAAGGCAAATATATTTTGGGGATGAGGATTAAAACTCTAATATTATTAATATCTTGTAGTTAGATCAGAGTACTGGCCAAACTAAAAGGTATAAATACAGAGAACATACACCCAACTCAACCCATCGTAACATGCACCTAACTTTAGTTTGACTAACCAACCAACCTCCTCTAACATCCGCACATTACTAAATGAGGAGAATATATGAAGATCTTATGCAGCAGTATTTTACTACTTTCATACCTTGCCACATCTATCATGGCCCAAGAGTACGAAGCACCAACACTAATATTTAATTCATCTAGCACTGACGGCTATAACATGCCTGCTAAAACCTTTTTTACAGATAGAGCTCCTTCTATAAACGATCAACGAGAAATGGCCATTACACTAACAATGTTAAATGGAACGTATGATACAGGTATTTGGGTAAAGTCTAGATACCAAGAAGGTATCCTTACAACTACAGGTGCAAGAGAGTCATACAGTGATGTTAAGATTAATAACAAAGGTAATCTCACTTATACGCACCAAACTTTAGATGGAATTAAAGGCGTATACTCAGCAGTTGGAAATAGCGCAGGTAAATATGAGTTTATAAACCATATGGATGATGAGGAACTTTTTCCTTACACTTCTTTTAATAATCTCTTCCTATCAGAAAGTGATGAATTATTTTTTACAGCAAAAAACTTTAAAGGTGATTTAGCTTTCTTTAACTACCATATGGATTATGGTTTAGAGCTAATTGCGGCCCAGAATCAAAGATCAAAAATTCCAAATTCATTCTTATTCACTCCAAGCTATAATGATTACGGTCAAGTAGCTTATAAAGCCAGAATTGGAAAAAGAGGAGAACTCAACAATCAAAGGCCTGATCAAATTATTCTAGCAGAAGGATCTAAGAAAACTATCCTCGTTCAAGATAAAGATAGTGATGAAAATTCTAAATGGATTGACCTTAGAAATAATGTAGCTCTAAGTAATTCGGGAGCGACTGCTTTTATTGCTAGAGATCAAGATAGTGAAAAGCTTGTACTACTTGAGTCTGATGGTAAGGAAACAATTCTTGCTACAGCAGGTAAAGACTTAAAAGAATTTAGCTTTTTCTCAATTGTTATCAATAACAAAAACTGGGTAGCATTTAGAGGTATTGACCTCAAGGGCAAGCATGCTCTTTATGTCGCAACAAAGAATGAAATTAAAAAAGTTCTTACTCAATTTGATAAAATCAAAGTTCCTTGGGGAGAGGCTTTAATTGCTTATGGTCCACACATTCCTTTCGGAGGAAGTATTGATATGAACAACCATGGTGATGTGATAGTTAATACAGGTCTAGCGAACCTAGAAAATACTGAGGATTTTGGAAATGGAGTAGTTGTAATCTATACAAAATGATAAGAAACTATAGAAACAAAAGATAATTGCGGGGTATTTCACCCCGCTTATTATTAACACTCAGGTAGAGTGAAGACAAATTCATCGACTTTATTACGATTACCACCTCTTGGGTCAAACTCTAAAACATCTACAAGAACTTCTCTATCATATTTAAAGTTAAATTCTCTTTGAGTTTCTCTTGGTCCAAAAATTGTATAACGAAATGAGTTTTTCACTTCTACAAGCTTGTTTACTCTAGAAACGCACTTCTTATACCCTCGACCAATATGTTTTGCTTTTTCACAAACACTTAAATAACTAACTAACTTAGAGTTGTCTGATGTCATACAAAAGTTCTTAATCGAAACCTTTTTAGTCCCAAGAGCATCAGATACTGGAATAGATGGGTAGTCTTTAACTACTTGAAATGCAAACGCAGAGCTTGTAATTAATATTGATAGTAAAATAAATAACTTCTTCATAAGTTCTCCCATATAATTTATAATTTTTTTATGTGGTTATAGTATTTCCTAGAACTCTTGTTAAGGGTCTTATCAATAAAAACTCCGACTAAAAATTATTTTACTCTCTAGCCTACTGAAAACTCTCATAAAATCACGATTATAAAAATTTACAACGACACTATAAAAAATTCAGGGTACAAAAAAAGAGTCTTCAATATTTAAAATATCTACCTACTCGTAACTTTCAATCCAATAATTGATACTAATAATAGGCATAGAAAGAAAATCTTGAGAGGACTCGCAGACTCATTGAAAAATACTATCCCATAAACTGCGGCACCAATTGCACCTATACCAACCCACACACCATAGGCCGTACCAATAGGTAGAACTAAACTTGCTCTTGAAAGTAAATACATACTTCCCATCAAAGTTACTAAAGTAAATATAGTTGGTATAAGTTTTGTAAAAGACTCTGAATACTTAAGCCCGACGGCCCAACATATTTCAAGTAGCCCTGCTACAAATAAAATGATCCAAGCGATTGTTATAGACACACAGACTCCCTACCTCCCGTCTTTGCTTAACCTTGGTACGGGAAATCCTCGTCAGGGACAATAAATGTCAATTGTGTTGTTTATAAATCTGATAAAAAGTTATCATAAATACTATATTTCGACTCCATAAGTTTATCTATATCTAACTTATTTTCAAAATATTTGTTAGCGACATAGTTCGACCTCTTTAACTGAGCCCTCATTAGTTACAGTTTTAGATTTCATGATATAGCAGTCGTCTTTATCTAAGGTAGAATAATTTCTTATTTATTCATTTCTTCCCAAAGAGCGCCCTCTTTTCTCATCTCTTCATTTCGTGCAGGTTGATTTGGATAATATATTTTATCATTAAGAGGATTACATTCACCTGCACAAAGGTAGTAAATATCATTATCGGTTTTATTCACAAGAGTGTGAGAGACACCTGAGCCGGCCTTAAAATCAATTGCTGTAAATGGAGATGCTATGAAGTCTTTTCCATCAAGCCTAACAGTAGGATTTCCCTCTAAAACAAAAACAAATTCTTCCTCTACAGAGTGGGCGTGATCCCAAGAGCTTCTTTTTCCAATAGGAAGTCTCTCTAACCAAACAGCGATACTTTTCATGCCAAAATTACGACTCAAACATACTCCATTGCTGAAAGTCTCTGTATCATTAGGATATGAATAACTACTATTAGGAATATTGTCATAACCATTGAAAATTTTAATTTCATCATCCTTCATTGAATTATCATACACCCCAGGAAGTCCGTCATGATGACCTAATTCCTGGCTAGGTATATCATCCCACCACTTTTCACCACATTCTTTTTTTAGACTCTGATCAAGGTGAAAATGATATCGATTATCAGGCATCGTTCGATCACCAGATACAAAAAGTTCACAATCCATATCTGAATTATTAATAAAACAATGTCCAACACCTGTACCAGCAGGAAAACCGATACAATCTCCTTTTATCATTTTCTTTATATTTCCATTAAGCCAAAGATCAATTTCCCCAGATATGACAAATACAAATTCTTCTTCCAAACTCTCCGCGTGAGGCTCAGATGTTCTATATCCACTCGGAATTTTAAAATAATGTGCTGCAACTCTTTTTAAATCAAAGCATTTAGATAAATTAGCATTAGAACCACCAATCTTTAGATCTTCATTTTTATATTCTTTTAAAACATCAAAAGTATTAATAAAGTGACCTTCCAAAGCAAATAAGTCCTCTCCCACTTCATCAACGATTTTGTCTTTCCCTTCTTCCTTCTTTTTCATAAAAGCCTCAAAGGATTATTTGATAGTACCTACTTATTCTTCCAGCTTGGTCGTCTTTTTTCTCAATTAGAATGCCTCCATTTTTATGAATCGTCTTAATTGAGCCTAAGTTATCATCAGCGCATGTCAGAAGTACTTCATTTAAGTTTAACTCATTCCTACAATAATTTATCGCTTGCTCAAGAGCTTTTGAGGCAATCCCCTTTCTTCTCATTGAAGTCTTAACTTCATATCCAATATGGCCACCATAGTTTCTAAGCCAATCATTTAACTCATGCCTTATAGACATTCGCCCACAATATTCTTCATCTACGATTATCCAAAAGTTTGTACACGGAACTAATCCATCAAGATTTTTCCCCGCACGCATATCTTCAGCATCAGAGAAGTATTGCTCAGGAGCGCTCTCACCATCCCAGTTATTTCCCTTAACATCACCTTCCCACACTATTTCAGGTAGTGATTCTTTATAGGAACTCCAATATTTCTTACATGGCATTATTAGATTTACTTTCATACTTACATCATACATTTTCTTAAACAAAAATAAATAACCTTATGTCCAATTCCATAAAAAACATTGGACATAATAAGAAAGCGTTCTAGACTTAATAGAAAGACTGTAAACTACCAACAAAGACGTGGAGATAATAATGAAAATAGTAATTACTGGGGGTCCAGGTGGTGGGAAGACAACAGCACTAGAGCTCTTTCGAAGAGAATTGCTCGGTAAAGTTTGGATTATACAAGAGTCGGCCAGTGCTATTTTCTCCAGTGGTATTAGCAGAGATGATAATGAAGATATATTAAAAGCAATCCAAAAGACGATTTACTACTACCAAAAAAATGTAGAAGAAATTCATACATTACAGCATCCAAATAAGATTTTACTTTGTGACCGTGGAACCCTAGATGGACTTGCCTATTGGCCAAATAGTAGAGAAGGTTTTTTTGAATGCATTAACTCTAGTTTTGAAAAAGAGCTTCACAGCTATGATGCCGTTATTCATTTCGAAACAGCAGCAGTGAAAGGCCAAGATATCACAACGAACAACCCATTTAGAAATGAATCCAATGAAGCTGCAATTGAATTAGATAATAAATTGAAAGAGATATGGAAAGCCCATCCTAACTTTCATGTTGTTGAAAGCAAAGGTAGCTTTATCGATAAGATTATAAACGGAGTAAAGACTATTCAAGCAGTTATTGATCAATAAAGATAACCGGCCAGGTATTTATCAATATCTGGCCATAAAGTAAGTGTAAAAGATTTATAGTTATCTATGATATTCTGAAAGTATAGTTGTTGCTTCTACTGAAGTATTAAAATATGTCTTCTTCGCTTTTACGTAATCAGGATTATTAAAAAATTCATTCATTTTTTCCTTATTTTCAAAGTAAATAGCAAACACTCTATTAATTGGACGTGATTCTTCATTTCTTAATGTTTCAGAGATTTTAAAATCATAACGAAAGCCTCCCCCATACATTTTAAGGATTGGTCCCATGGCCTCTCTATATCTTGTATACTCGGCATCATTTTTAATTTGAAGCCCCACCATCATTTCATAACTCATAAAATCTCCTAAGCTGAAGTTTAATTTTATGAGATAAGAAGGACCTTGTAAAAACAAAGCATAAGATAACTTGATATAATTTGAATATTAGAACTGAAAAGGAATCTAGGCTATAGATTGATTGATACTAGGAACACTACATTTTTTATAATTCTTCCTCTCTTAAAGTTAGAATTTCATAACCATTCTTAGTTACAAGAATAGTATGCTCCCACTGTGCAGATAACTTTCCATCCTGAGTTACAGCAGTCCAGTCATCTTCTAGCATTTTAATTTTGCGACTTCCCTCATTTAGCATTGGTTCAATTGTGAAAGTCATTCCTTCTACAAGTTTCATCCCTTTGCCTTTCTTACCCCAGTGAAGAATCTGAGGTTCCTCATGCATCTCAGCTCCTACACCGTGACCACAGAACTCTCTAACTATACTATAGCCATTCCTAGTTGCATGCTTATGTACAGCAAAACCTATGTCTCCAAGAGTATTACCCGGCTTAACTTGCTCAATCCCCTTATAGAGACATTCTTGAGAAATTTTACAAATTTCTTCTGCCTTTGGAGATACTTTTCCCACAAGATACATTCTTGATGTATCTGAGATCAGTCCATGCTTCTTTACTGTGATATCTAGATTTACAATATCACCGTCTTTTAAAGTTTCGCTCTTAGAAGGCACTCCATGACAAATAACATTATTAACAGAGCTACAAAGCGCATACTCAAAATCATACTGACCAATGCAAGAAGCTATTGCATCATACTTATTTACAATTAAGTCTTCAGCAATTTTTGCTAATTCGTAAGTACTAACTCCTACTACGACATGGTCAATTAATGTAGTTAGAATCTCGGCAGCAATTCGCCCCGTTTCTCTATAATTTTCAATCTGCGCTGGTGTTTTAATTTTTACATTCATTTTTTTGACTTCTTAAGTATTTCTTCAATCGTGAGATTTTTATACTTAAATAATAGATCTCTAATTTCTTCATAGTTGATTGCTGGATGTAACTCACTTAGCATTCCAATTTTAATCCAGTGCTCTGCCTGAGAGTTCAAAGAACGATCAAAAACTGACGAAGCTTCCCTTAATTGATTATGTATATCTTCTGAAATTTTCACTATTCCCATACTGTTACTATATATATTATGTAGCATTTTGTATATTAAAATATATCAGTCTCCGTCTATCTTCAAACTTAAAAGACTAAAAGATTAGGTAAAGTTCCCATAAAGCTAGCAATCTATTTAGACCGTTCGTCTTTGTTAAAATTTCGAAAGATTTTTCTCATGCCGTAAGAAAGAATGTCAAAAAATAGACATGGAATAGATACCTGTTTTTTAGTGCAAGGTTATCGATCTGCGATACCAAACAATTTATAATTTAGTCATTCACAGTAAAGCATTCTTCTATATCTTTTGGAACCTTCATCTTTGCAAACAAGGGAACATTGCTTCCTCCAGTATTGCCTGTTGGAACTACTCCTACGGTTGAACCAATTATACCGAGAGGTATTCTAATGACCTGCCCTATTATTTCTTTATAGTCTCTCTTGAGTATACCTATCCACAACATGTAAAGATGGGTAATAGTATGCATTTTCACTGACGCTTGCCCAGCAATATGAGCTCTTTCAAGGTGAAGAAAAGCTTCATTATAGGCCTTACTCTCTATCAGGCTCTTAGCCTCATTCATTTCATTATTAAAAAATGTATCTATTTTGAATCGCATATCAAATACCTTATTTTTTAATATTACTGTAAAAGATTGTTTTGAGCTTGGTAAAGTAGAAATAAAAAAAGCCAGATAT
>NZ_JBFGYP010000127.1:0-8009 GCF_041587335.1 Halobacteriovorax sp. | reverse complement strand
TTTGAATTCTTATCATTTTCTCTAATCCATTTCTTAATAAGAAGTACTGCATCTTTTGGAGTATTCTTTATGTAATACTTAAATCTCTCTACTCCATTTAAACTAAAGACACCAGACTCAGCTCCGGCAAGTCCACCACCTGCACCTACCGCATCCTCTGCTTCATTATCATCATTTGACTGACTATCCATCTTGAAGTTTCCAGAATTTGAAACACCTTGATTCAATTCAAAATACTTCTTAATTAGGCCATTACCTATAAATCCAAGTAGAATTGTTCCAGCAATAACACCAAATAAGAATGCGTACTTACTAGCATAATCAAGCCACTCTTTAATTTTATCGAATTGAGTTGGTTGATTTAAATCATTCCCAAGTAAAGAGTATTCAAATTTAAATGTTGGTTCAATATTTCCAAGATTGAACTTTAACGCTCTAACATATGTTTCAATCTTCTGTTTGACATCATTACTTAAACCTTCACTTAAGCGAACAAGAATATTTACTTCTCGAAGATTCTTAAAAACATCAATTGTTGTATTGTATTTCCACATCTGCTCTATTGGAGAAACTGCCCCTTGAGCTTTTTGTTTTTCATTTTGCAAAGTTTTTATTTTCTCTTCGTACTGCTTCTCTTTCTCAGAAAACTTATCTTTCATCTCTTCTAGACGAGCTTTATCGTTTCCGTTCTCCATTGTTAACAGAATCTTTCCATTTGGTTGAAACTCATTGAAGTCATCTATAAGTGGTGCTTCCATACCAAACTTAGAAAATACAACGTGATCCCCTACATTATCCCCTGGAGCAACATCATTGAATTTAACAAGTGAGTTAGACTTTCTCTTTTTTTGTTTATTTTTACGTTTCTTCTCTTCTTTAACTTTTTCAGTTTCTAATTCAGCAGCTTCTGCCTCTGCAGCTTTACCACCTTTATTTTTGGCATCTAAAGGTTTATTAAAGTCTGGATCAGCAGGACTATTTGTTATAATTTCAACATCAACACTATATTGATCAGGCTTCAAAATAGATAGAAGTAGTCCATTTACTTTATTGTTAATTTTCTCTTCTAAACTTTGTCTTTGCCACTCCATACTTGGAAGCCTTTCAACAGAGGATAGAGCATTTGACTGAGCAAATAGAAATAAGAATAAAATAAGCATAGAATATATTTTTCTCATCTCTTACCTCCAGCACTAGTCGTAGAGACTTTGAACATCTTCTCTAAATAAACTTTCATTCTATATGCCTCGCGATTCTTTGGATTAACACCAAAGGCCTTCCTATAATAGTTTAAAGCTTTTTTAAATTCTTTTTGCATGTATGAAATCGACCCTTTCATTTCGTAAATTATTGAATAATGAGGGAATTTTGCTTCCAGTCTCTCAAGTTTTGCATATGCAGAAGGAAAGTCCTTTACACGCATCATTCTTAAAACATCAAATAAATCAGTCACAAGTAAGTCAACATCCTGAGTTATCTTTATACTTCTCTCAACTTCAAGGTTTGCATTGAGAATGACATCAGAACTAGATATAACTGGTACCAAAATATTAAAAGTCTCAAAACCAGGCTTATGAACAAGAATTTGAACCGTTCCAGATAAACCAAATGTAGACTTCAAAGAGTCTAAGTTTCCCTTATAAGGCGTCTTCCCTATTGCACTTTTCTTACCACTAGAGCTAATAACGAATATATCACATTCACTTGGGTTAGAATTAATAACAAGCTCTGCAGCAAAGGAGCTGAAGCTCAACATAAGAAAGAATGTAACTATTAGCTTTTTCATAAGTACTGAGTAATTCCTAAAAATAAATTAATCTTAATTCCAGTAGTTGCAACCCCTGTTGCTCTACTAGCACCAACTTCGAACTTTATACCTTTTGTATTATTGAATCCATACACGCCACCACCATGAATACCTAAATCAAAGAAAACATCACTTTTCTTAGCCGACTCAGTGTTATAAATAATGTAGCCAATACCTGTACTGGCTCCCCAGTAATATTTAAACTTAGGAATAATTGTAAATTCAGTACCGTTTAACATGTAAGAATACTTGGCACCTAAATCATTCAAGTACCAGTTCATACCAACACCACCGAGAAATACCCCTGCTCCACCTGTTGTCATCATAGGAACAAATGCTTCAGCAAAGTATGATTTATCTTGTGTTGTTTCAAACTCCCAATTTAAATTAAAACTGATTGCACTCACAGCTGTGGGAGTGGATGTTGTCTCTGTTTCATCAGAAGAAGTAGAATCGTCAGTAGAAACTAACGTACTTTCATTTTCTGTTACAGAGTGAGATATCATTCCGATATTAAAACTTAAAACATCGTGAAAGCCACTCTCATCTGCTTGAGAGTTCAAAGTTAATATGGAGAGAAGGATTACAAAGTATTTCACAGAGCATATTCCCACTGTTCTACTTTTACATTCTCAAGATCAGATATCATCATTTCAAATGAAACAGCTCTTCCAGAATCCCTCATTGTATTCTTCCACACAGATGTGACTCCATAACTACTTTCGATCTCTTCAATATCTTTCATCATATTGTTCAGAGAAACATTCTTTGATACTTCTTTTGAGAAGTCTCTGACGTCTAAATGTATTCCTGGAAGAATTGCAGAAAAAATTAAATTCTTATCTTTTCTCTTAACGTTTAAAATTGCTCTTTGACTACTATTTTTGATAGACTGAACAGCAAGTAAAGCTTTTAGAGATTTTTCAAAAATAGTTCTGGCCTGTAGTTCTGGCATATAAATATATAAATCATTAGCGTAATCAACATCTTTGAGGTCTAAGAAGTTCTTGTCTTTAAATGAACTTTCCTTAGCAATAACATCATCAATGACATCTAATATATTTATTTTAATCTTTTCAAGATCAGCTTCTCTATCTTTACCTAATTTAGTTAAGAACCCAGCGTCAAACTTAATAATAAAACATGACTTCCTTCCTTGAGCATCTGGCCTAGAGAATTGAATCATATAATCACTTGTAACATCTCTCATATACTTGTAGACAGAAAATGTTCCTTTTAAACTTCTCTCTCTTTTAAAGTTTCTCAAAAAGAAGTCTTCCCATTTTTCATCATTGACAATATCGTCCATAAACATTTCTCTAAAACATTTATTCATACTGAGTATTTTTTCATTTGTATCAATAACCACTGCACCAACATCAGAAAAAGTCTGATATGTTTCCACCTGTGATTTGAATGCTTTTTTTCTTATATATGAACCCCAGTCCTTATTCTCTAATTCAAAATTTTTCTTCTTTAACTTCCTCATCATCAAGAACATACCAATGACAAGTCCTGATAATGCAAAATATACGAAATATGATAGATAGTTTGAATTAGTCTTCACTAGATTTGAATTAGTAGCATCAAAACCTTTAGATGATACCTTACCTGCAAGTGTAGTAATGTCGTTCTTTAAGTTGACACTTAGTAGAAGAGCCTCTTTTACATCAATAATAAGGTCATTAATTTTAAGAGTAAATGTATCACGTTCAAAAGCTCCAATACTTGTAAGTTCTGCTATGATCCTCTTACTTCTATTTAACTCCACTTCAATTAGTGAAAGATTATTTCTTACGTCACTAGTCTTTAGAGCAGAGAACACTCCTTCCATCTTAGAAGACTCTCCTTCATCTTTTAATCTATTAACAATATGTTCAATACTTTCTAAAGTATCAGTAGTAGATTTACTCTTAGTTCTTTCAAAAGTAGATAACTTTGACTTAAGTTTTTCGACCTTGTATCCACTAGTTTCTAACGTTTCAATCGCCTTGTTAAAGCTGTCACGAGATAGACTATTTTCTACATCTGAAAAAATATTAGTATTTATTTCTTTGGAATTACTTGCAAAGCAATTCATCTGCATAAATAGCCCTAGAGTAATAAATAGAAACTTTAAATTAGAACGATTTTTCATTGTTCACTCTTTCCTTTACTATATTTTTACTAATTGAAATATTTTCTAAAATGTCACTTTCAAGACATAACTCTGTTTGTCTATGCCTAGTGAGCAAGCTAATATTTGCATCAAACTTTCCATTCGATACTTTATTGAATTGATCTCTTTTAACTTCCAGACTCTCTAGAATATCGTCAAAGATACCAGCCTCACCCCTTGTATTTTTCCACACATTTCGGATGCGAACTTTATTCTTTAACAGTTCAACATTAATAACAGCTTCTGATGTTCTAGATAGATAGATAAATTGTATAAACTCATTAAAAATTCGATTAAATGTTCTAAGGCTATTTTTCATCTCCACAACATCAATATTCGTTGAAATATTCACCTTTAGTGTGCACATTGAGTTTGAGTACTTCTTCTTTACAGTCTCTCTTACATATTCAGAAACGGCATTCATCTCATTTGCAGAAAGGCTAACTTTAGACTTATTACTAAAGAACAATATTTCATCTTCAGACTCTATGTTCTTATTAGCCAGAGAATTAACAATGTCGTCATACTTATCTTTTAGTTCCACAATATTCCTTTTAATTGTATGTTAAATACATGCCTACTATAGAGTGAGTGTTATCTAAGTCTGTATTAGTGACCGAAGTTAATGCAATACTTTCATAGCTTAATCCGATTCCCCATCCTTTATATACTGCAACTCTTCCTTGAAGATGAAGTTTATCGCCATCAAGTGGAACATCTTCTCCACTGGCGGATGCATCTGTATTTGCAATCATGGCCTTCTTCATATCTAGCTCTAATGAAATCACATGGCCTTTAATTTCATCAATATATCTAAGTCCTGCTCCAACCCAAACAATATTACTACTAAAGGCCTTAAGCCCATCACCTCTTGATGAAATGTTAACAAAACTGAGTTTATCAAACTCCATATTTAGTCCAAGAAATACATATGAAGAATAAAGGTCATAATTAAAGTTTCCATAAATATTTATTCGTGGTGCAATATCGTATTGTTCTTCAGCAATTACTGAAGATACGTTTGCTCCATAATGAAAGTGCTGAACCCAGCCCTTAACTTTCATACTTGAAGATACTTTTATCGCCATTCTCTGTATTGATGTTTCAGTGCCTAGCTCTTCATTTGATGCCAAACTAATATTTGAGAGTGCCGTCTCTTTCTGGTAGCCAAATGAATAATCAAATCTAGACATCCACTCCAGAATTCGTCCATCTTCATCTTTCTTAGTTTCTGAATTCTTTGTTAGATCTAAGTCAGGTGAACTAAAACTTTGAATTTTTACTTTTTTCTTCTTCTTTTTAAATGTGCTAACCTTTCGTATTCTCTTTATTTTCTTTCTTCTCTTTACTTTCTTTTTTAATTTTCCTTTCCGATTATTAGGAAAAATTGATACTTCTTCAATTTCTTCTTCTTCAATATCTTCTTCATAGAAATCATCTTCACCATCTTCGCTTTTATTCGATTTCTTTAGATCTACAACGACTGGCTTTACTAACTTTCCGCTCTTCTCATCAAACCACTTACCAAACATAAGTTTGTAAGCAAGTACACGAGAACGGTACTGAACTTTTGCTCTTATTAAATTATCTTCTGATATGTAATTTATAATCCTATTGGATGGTCGTTCCAGTAAATGAAACTGTAAGTGACTAAGTCCCTTTTTGTTTTTTCTGTGGGAAACTTTTATTTCGTACCACAGCTTATTTTTACCAACTCTCTTATCAATTTTACCTAGAGTTATTTCAAATATCTGAGCTGCGAATATGGCCTCCAGTACACTCTTTCTAATGAAAGAGACTTCATTAGTATTCATATTCTTCACACTCTTTAGGTCGAGTGCCATCATCTTCCGCTTTGGAAGCTCTTCCTCTTCCTTATTTACTACCTCTTTAGATGACGTATCTTCAGCTGCATAACTAAATGAAGAATATAGAAAAATGAATGTGAGTAATATACTTACAGGTTTCATACCCGATAATGATAACAAGAATATTTATCGCATTGCAGAAGGCAAATAAGTCCCCAATATACTTACACTTTTTAGATTTATATAGATATCTTAACAATTGATTCATATCTACCTAATATCATATATATGAGGAGAGCTTATGCACTTTTTGAGAATATGGATATTAGATGATGATGAGGACTTTCTGCTATTAATAGATAAGTGGCTTAAAAAAAATTATGAATGCGAAGTCACTTCCTTTAATACAGTCGAATCTTTTGATCAGGAACTATACCGAGTAAATTTAGTACCTGACTTAATCCTTATGGATATTAGATTAAAAGATGCCAATGGATTAAAGGTCGCTAACGAAGTCCATTCCCTCTTTCAAAATGTTCCTATAATACACCTGACAAATTTAGACGGAGAACCAATTATTGAAGAGAAGTATACCATCCTAGGAAAACCCATTAATGATAAACTTCTAAAATCGTCAATCTCTAGACTTATTAAAGAATCATATCAAAAAGCACTATAGATCGAAGTAACACCTCTGCGCAGCTGCTGAAGCGTCCCCGTCAACATAGACAGTTGCTGTAGGAGGTACATTTTCACCATCCCCTCCTTCAATCTTTGATAAGAAATTACAGCTACAGTCTGAGCAACTCTTTTGATAGAAAATTGAATTAGAGCTATCAGAGCCCCCTTTATCTAAACAACTAAAGTCAGGACTGAATATAGGCTCAATATCTGTTACAGGATCAGACATCCAGTGCGGAGTTCCAGGAAGTGAGTACTCACTTAAAGACGGATCTTGATTAATAACATTAAAAACATCACTCGAGATTAACTTCTTATACTTCGTGATATTTACACCATTTTCAATTACTTGTTCGGACTCATCAGCACAACCATCAGTAACTTCAGTCTTATTTCCAAACATAGGACTTCCATATGGTGATAAGAACTTATCTACAACAATATTTAAGTCATAATTATAAAAAGTATTCGCTGGAGGAGATATCAACTCTATGAGTCCCATATTACTTTCAGACAGATATTGCTTGCCACCATCAGTCGTTCTTAAAGCAACTACTTTAAGGTAGTAATACCTACCAGGAACAAGTCCTGTTATAAAAACACTTGGAGTAGATGTATCTTCAAAACTAGCACTCGTTTCAAACACATTACTTAGTATAGATTTGGTTGTACTATAAAAGACTCTATATCCCGTAACAGCACCCCATGCAGAGTTTGTAGGAGTAAAAGCATCCCATGAGAATGACAGGTCACCTTGATCATCGGAAACTACATTTGATAGAGAAGTGTTTACAACAGTTGTTTTATTTGGCTCAAGAAACCCTTTAAAATGAAGAGACATACTATCAGTTGATGATCTACCACTATTATAAAATGATAATTGAATATTATGATCTCTAGCTTGAAGCTTTTCTCCAATGTAACTGTCATCAAATTTCTTAGTGATCTCTATTTTACAAACAGAAGCCGTATTAGCATTGAATCCCCATTCATCAGCCGGAAGAGGTCCTCCCTCATCATCACCATAAAAGCACGGCCTATCGGCAAAGACAACATTTGTTCCATCATCAAATATTTTATGTTTTGGTCCCGCTGGTAATGACGCATTCATATTCCCTACAAATGTTCTATATTGTAAAAGGAAGCTAGCTTTCTCAACAGCAGAGTTTAAAAGTGTTATATCTTCAACAGTCACCTCTTCAAAAGGAGCAGAGTTTAATACCGGATGTGAAGAGTTAGTATAGAATCCAAAATTAATTGGGTATGATCCCTGAATAACGCCACCAGAAGAGTTATTAATATTTTCTGAGTTTGTGTTCGCAACAACGACATCAGCAGGATTAGCAGAAGCAAAGTCTAATTTTATACCACTTGATACGTACTGATTAGGTATGTTGGTATATGTCAGTAATAAATAGCGAATAGTAGAATCAGGTTCACTCTCGGATGCATCATACTTGATATCAATATCACATGTTGCTCCTGAGGCTAAAGAGACTCCGAGACATGAGTTTGCTGTAATAGAGTATCCAACACCCCCACTTTGATTGCTTGC
>NZ_JBFGYP010000126.1:0-8242 GCF_041587335.1 Halobacteriovorax sp. | reverse complement strand
TCCGTGCCAAATTTTGCTTGTTGAGGACAATTTAGTTAATCAGAAAATTGCATCGATGATGCTTAGAAAGCTTGGGTATGAATGTACTATTGCTTCTAATGGTAAAGAAGCACTCTCTATTATTGCAGATGCTTCGGAAAATCCTTTTACTTTAATATTCATGGATATGCAGATGCCTATTATGGATGGGGTTACTGCCACTGAGAATATAGTGAAACTTTATAAAGATAAGGCGCCGCCAGTTATTGCGATGACAGCGAATGTCCTAACTGAAGATAAGAAGAAATGTTTTGATGCAGGTATGGTTGATCATGTCTCAAAACCTATTAAAATTGATGAGCTTAAGAGAGTCATAATTTCTAATTGCTAATATTTTCTAATAGAAAGTCTAGGTCGTTGATGAATAGTATTTCTTTTCGCATTCTTAAGTAAGTTGAGTAGAATAAATCTGGTGCACTCTCTGTTAATCTTAAGTACTCAGAAATTGATTCTTGCTCACCATTCTTTAGATAATTTACAATCGCAGCAAATGTCCTAGAGTCAAAAGCATAGTTTGTAGTATTTTTAAGGGCCATCTCACCAAGTTCTTTTGTTGAGTAGTTATTAATTCGAAACTTATAGCTTGAGAGTACGCTGTTAATACTTAATAAGGTTGGGGATAGGTAATATACTACTCCCATTTCTTTTGCACTAGGGTGCATTACTATAGTGTCTTCATCATTGATTATATGCTTTCCCATATACTTTGTATAAAGACCTCTTAGAACACTTCTTCTAAGTGCAATATTCTTAAATTTAAATCTCTTTGTTACAAATAGTAGAGACATGGATTCTGCAAATGACTCTGCCATATGTATATTGTGAGAATTTGGCATTGATAGGATTGGAATGTATGTTTTATCCAAGCAGTGTGAAAGTTCGTGATAAAGAGAAATAAGCTTTAGCTCTTTCAATGTCATAAGCTTCATTACTTTTTCAACTGTTTGTTCTGGATATGGATTTATATTATCTGTGATCCCTAGGATACGTTTTACTTCATCTTTATGTTCTAGGTTTGCTCCTGAAGGAAATACGGCGCAAAAGCGATATTTATTTGTTCTACTATCTTTAAAAGGTAGGGCACTCGCTGAGTTATTTAATACTGTATGGTAATCAAGAATCGTTTCACTATCAAACTTTTCAAGTTTTATATTAAACTTTTCAAGGATATAATCTTTAATAATTTTTAGATTTTTTGGTTTTGAGTCTGTAAGTTTATTTCTTATTATATCTTTATCAAATATTAAAATAGGGTACTCTTGACCCTGATTAAACTCTTTGTTTAGACGTTCAATTTCAGGAGTCGTATTAAATCCATAAGAGCTTAAAGAGATAACTAATATAAAATAAATTTTTATCCATTCTTTTATCATTATCTTCTGCTAACCTTTTTTGGAAGAAAATCTTCAATTTCATCAATTAAATACTTCATTCTTTGTGTAGTATCTTCTAGCTTTTTTAGCTGAGAGTGTATGAGAATAATTCTATCCAGTTGCCCGAGCTTTTGTTCAATAGGTCTCTCTTCTTCGATAAGCTCATCTTCATCAAATACATCTTCGCAAGGAATATGAGAGAATTCATTCATCAATGCCTCAAGAGGATCATTCTTCATAAGCTCTTCGTTTGAGACATTCTCTTCTGGGTAATTCTTGGCAGCAGGGAACATTACGAGATTGTCTGCCGATGTTTGAATGCTTTCTTTCATGTCACTTCCATTTTTAGTTCATTTATATAGTTGCTAATTTGATGCCAAAAGTTATTCGTATAATTAGTAGTTTAGGTGGAGTTTCTTCATTTATTTAGTGTCTATTAATTTTGTATCGACTGAATAATAGACACTTATAGAGTGTTTCTATTGATCACCAAGTAAACTCATATTCATCCTAACTGAGCTTTGAATTTGGCAAAAGGTAAGTGAATTAATTACAAGAGGAAGTGATTAAAAGTTCGACATTTTTAAAGGAAATTAATTCCTTGTGGAAAGATATTGTCTAGATTGAGATCATATTGGTGAGTTTAATTCATTTGGAGATTTAGATGAGTGAAAGACCAGCTTGCCTTAAATGCGTTCATTACAAAGCCTCTTGGGACCCTAATAAGCCTAGGTCATGCTCCCTCTATGGATTTAGTTCGCAGTCTATCCCCTCACAAGTTGTAAAAAGAGAAACTGGAATAGAGTGCCAAGGCTTTAGACTTAAGGATCACTTTAAGAAAGAAAAAGTCTTAGATCTCAATGATGATTCTCTTTGGTAGAGAGTCACTTCCCTCGTAGGTAGTTAATATCTTATTGATTGACTCGTTTAGTCGAACATTTTTTCCAGCTACTTTTCATTGCTCAAAATTAGTAAAATATATTTAGAGAGATTAACTCAATCGGAGCCTATGATGAGCCTATTCCAAAGTCTAAATGTAACAAGCAATACTTCTAATCAACTTGGAAGAAAGCTAGAGATTGTCGGCGATAATATTAATAATGCTGGTACGACAGGTTTTAAAGGAAATAGGGCCGAGTTCTCTGAGATGCTTACAGATGCATCGATTGGTGTTGATGGTGGAGACCAAATTGGCGCTGGTGCAGTTATCGATGGGAAAACAAGAGACCTAACTCAAGGAACTCTTTCTAATACTGATTCAGCTACTGACCTTGCTATTGATGGGAATGGACTCTTTGCTGTTGATACTCCTTTTGGGCAGGCCTACACAAGAGACGGTTCATTTCACTTTGATAAAGATGGCTTTTTAGTTTCAAGTGATGGTCATAAAGTTCTAGGATTCAACGGAGAGGAAGGAAGAGAGTCTAGCTCTGTTGCTCCTCTAAGAATCTCAAAAGGTAATATGGATCCAGTTTCAACTTCTAACGTTAAGATTACAATGAACCTAGATGCTAGGGAAAATGTAAAAATATTTAACCCTGAAGATCCTAGAGAAACTAGTAGTTTTGAAAGATCTGTCACTGTTTTAGATGCTAAGGGCGAACAACAAACACTAGCAGTATTCTTTACTAAGACTTCTGCAGGTAATTGGTCTTATAATGCAATGGCAGATGGAAAAGACCTTGAGCCACAAGTGGGTGGTAAAGTTCTTGTAGGAACAGGAAATGTTACATTTGATGATAAAGGTGTCTTAGTAAATGATTCTGGACTAGATGCTGTGGCCACTTTCAAGGGTGGAGAAGAACAATCTATTAATATTAGTTTAACAAATAAAGGTGAACCAACTACTCAGTTTGGAACAACAACAAGTGTTAGTTCGAACTCTAGAGATGGAAATACTGGTGGGTCTGTTGTTGGACTTGGTTTCGATCAGGGAGGCTCTATGACGCTTCGGTATGATAATGGAAAAAGTGTTCAACTAGGAAAAGTTGCTATTGCTAAATTTGCAAATGAGCAAGGACTTAGAAAAGTTGGTCAAAACCTCTATGTTGGTAACCAGTCCTCAGGTCAAGTTTCACTAGGGCAAAGTGGTAAAGACGCCCGCGGAGATATTAGAACTAACTCTCTAGAATTATCAAATGTTGATATTACAAATAACTTTGTAGATATGATGAAAACTCAAAAGAGTTTTTCTGCTAATGCTCAAGCAATGGGTGCAATTGATAGTCTTCTAAAGAATGTAATCGCTCTTAAATAATTGTAGCGTTAGCTGTGAACTGAATAAGTCCATTGCCAGTATCCTCTTTTACTTCAACTTGTACTTTCTCTTTTTTACAATTTGAAAGTAAACTTTCAATGCACGCCTTATTGTAAGGAACTAAGATATCTTTAATGTTATTAAAGTACTCTCTTGCACTCTCAATTGGCTCAAGTTCAAAAGTGACTTCGTTCTCTGTCTTTTTGAGAACGTTATATTTGTATCCATCTTGATAGTAAGCTGCATTGTCTAGATATAGCTTTAACAAAGATAGACTTGATTTGTTTTTCTTTTGATACTGCTCTGCTTGAACTCCATGTAACTCTAGATCAGCTGAAAACTTTGCAATCTGCTTAAAGTCCGATTCAGTTATACCATCTTTGAGTACTTCATTGAGGAGATCATATGCGAAAAGGTAATTAATCTTATTATTTAAATCAAAGAAAATTAAGTCTGACATTTTTAATTTGGCCAAGTGTTGATCAAACCTTTCTTTACCAATTTTCTCTAAAGCAAATTTTATAATTGGAGCTATTTCTTTTATTGAGGAATAAGAGTTGTTGAAGTACTTCTTTGGTAGTTTGAAAACATTTTTAGTTGATGGAGATGTTGGTTTAATACCTCTATCAATATAACCAGTCCAAACAGACGAAGATGGAATATCGAGTAGTTTACTGAGTAAAAACCAGTGCTTAGCAGATACTGAGCAATGAAATGATTCAATTTTAGATAGTGTACCCTGCGTTATTCCGGTGCGTTTAGAGACTTCATTTTGAGTCAAATTCATACGTTTTCTTGCACTTAGTATAATTTTAGATAATCTAAATTCATCAATTTTCATTTTCTTATTCTCTTTGTAGTACTTATGTCCTATGTCTAATATAGAACAATTTCACAAATTATCAACGAGTTTAGACATTTTTATGAACTTTTGTTAAAAGCTATAAGATTAAATAATTTTTTAAGGATCATGATGAGCACGATAAATACTAGGGTTTCAACAGTAGTAACCAATTTTGAAAACTTCTCTAATTGGGAAGATAAATATAAGGCCATAATTAACCTAGGAAAAGACCTAGAGACATTGCCTGAAGAGTTTAGGCTTGAAAGTAATAAAGTGAAAGGCTGTCAAAGTCAGGTATGGCTTCATGCTGAACTTGAAGGTGATAAAGTCATTTTTAAGGCAGATAGTGACGCTGCTATTGTAAAAGGAATCATTGCTCTTCTCTTAAGTGTTTATTCTGATGCAACTCCTGATGAAATTCTAGCTACAAAGCCGGACTTCTTAGAAACTATTGGACTAAGACAGCACTTATCAATGAGTAGAGCAAATGGTCTTAGCTCTATGGTAAAGCAGATTTCTGTATATGCTCTGGCATTTAAAACAAAACTAAGTCTAGGACTTTAAAGATGATGATTTATAGACCAAGAAGAAACAGAACCTCTAACTCAATTAGAAGGCTAGTCAGAGAAAATCATCTAACAACTAATGACTTAATTGCACCTCTTTTTGTAATTGAAGGTGAGAATAAATCGATTGCAATTGACTCTATGCCTGGTCAGCTTAGGCTGAGTATAGATTTGCTTGTTAAAGAAGTTCAAGAGCTATGGAGTCTCGGAATTCCTTGTGTCTCTTTATTTCCAGCTTTAGATGATTCTATAAAAGATAAGTATGCAACTGAATCTTATAACGACGATGGACTCTTTCAGCGTGCGATTAGAGCAGTTAAGAAAGCTTGTCCTGATATGTTGATTATGACAGATGTTGCAATGGATCCATACTCAAGTGATGGTCATGATGGAGTGGTTTCTGACAATAATGAAATTCTTAATGATGAGACACTCGAAATATTAGCTAAAATGTCTGTCTCTCAGGCCAAGGCCGGAAGTGATATTATTGGTCCATCTGATATGATGGATGGGAGAGTTGGGTACATTAGAGATGCTCTTGATGACGCTGGTTTTTATAATACCATTATCATGTCTTATACTGCTAAGTACGCTTCGGCATTCTACGGGCCGTTCAGAGATGCTTTAGATTCTGCTCCTAAGTCAGGGGATAAGAAAACTTACCAAATGGATTTTTCTAATAAGAGAGAAGCTCTAAGAGAAACTATACTTGATGAGCAAGAGGGGGCCGATATTCTTATGGTAAAGCCGGGACTTAGTTACCTGGATATAATAAGTGATATGCGCTCTAATACAACACTTCCAATAGCTGCTTACAACGTAAGCGGAGAGTACGCTATGGTTAAAGCTGCTAGCGAAAAGGGATGGATTGATGGCGAGGCCGTGATGATGGAGATGTTAATGTCTTTCAAAAGAGCGGGCTGCGATATGATTCTCACTTACTTTGCTAAGGAAGCTGCCAAAGTATTAAATAGATAGTCTTAGGACTATCTATTTGTTCTTTGATAAGATTTATCGATCTCTTCTTGTAAATTCTCTACCTGTAGAACTCTGAAGACTTTTTCCTCATAGTTCTTTCTTTTATTTCTATAGTTAATCGAACTAAGGCAATCGTCCTCTGTAAGAGAGAAGTCTTTCTTACCTTGTATTAATATTCCTTCAACAACACCGGTTCTCTCATTAAAGACAGGAGAGCCACTATTTCCAGTATAGGTATCAGTATTTGTAATAAAGTAATTCTTTCTACTTTGAAATGCTTGAAAAGGGTTCAGAAGATTAGAGAGAACGAAACCTCTAACTTTTGCCCCATCTGCTATTTTTAGTGGAAGGCCAATCGGATGTCCTATTACAACTAAAGGCGTGCTTCTTTCGACTTTTCCTGACTCTCTAATTGGAAGTGGTTCAACTTCTTCTACTGCACGATCAAGCTGAATTAGTGCGTAATCTTTTAAGTTAGAACTATTTGAAATTAATTTTCTATCAATTAACTTTTTACAAGAGTATGTATTATTTTTTTGTATTTTCTTTGTTCCTTTTACGTAATTAAATACCCACTTATTCTGTTTGCACTGGAACTCATTATTTACACAATGTCCCGCTGTCAGAAGTAGGTCAGGGCCTACTAGAAATGCTGTACATGTAGGTAGTGAAACCTGCTCACTAAAGGCCTCTTCTTTACAAAGGTTATAGTATAATCTTACAGGTAATTGATTAAAGCTATATTCTTTCTCTGAGTCTTTTGAAGGAAGTAAGTTCTTACTCCAAACCATACCAGCAACAGAGGCAGATGCTTCTGTGAATCTCTTGTCAAAGTACTCCTGACTCTCTTTTCGATTGTCTTCACCGTATATGACTTTTTGTTGAGCGATTGTACTCATCGTTGTGAAAACACAAGCCATAATCAAAATAGAAAAGCGCTGCTTTTTTGTCATTGATCCTCCGAAGCATGGAGTGTAGGTGAGGGGTGTATTTGAAACAATGCTCTGTGTAATGTTTTCTTCGAGAGAACTTATTGACTAAGAGCTAACTCTTGATTTTTACTTAAGGTTTCACGGAGTTTGCAAATGGTATTTTCAAAAGATATTTCAATAAGACAATTATTTGAAAAAGAATCATCCACTTACACATATATTGTTTATGATAACAAGACCTTAGATGCGATAATTATAGACCCAGTTAAGGAAACTCTTGAGCGAGATTTACGTATTATTCGTGAACTAGATTTAAAACTCCACTGGTGTCTAGAGACTCATTTACATGCTGATCATATAACGAGTTCATTTTCACTTTCAAATGAACTAGGAGCACGAATAGGGCTTAGTAATAAGGCCTTAGTTGATTGCACAAAGTCGGTTTCTCTCAATCACAACGAGGTCATAAAATTATCTGATAATTTAAGCTTTAAATTATTAGAAACCCCAGGACATACAAACTGTTCTGCATGTGTACTCATTGATAGCTACCTCTTTACTGGAGACACTCTACTTATTAGGGGCTGTGGAAGGACTGACTTTCAAGAG
Source organism: Halobacteriovorax sp. (assembly GCF_041587335.1). Classification (GTDB taxonomy): domain Bacteria; phylum Bdellovibrionota; class Bacteriovoracia; order Bacteriovoracales; family Bacteriovoracaceae; genus Halobacteriovorax. The sequence continues at coordinate 644 of NZ_JBFGYP010000126.1, read as the reverse complement.
GGTTCCAATGAGTCACTTTTTAAAAGTGTAAGGGAGACATTATTTGAATTGCCAGATGATACGACCATTCTTCCCGCTCATAATTATAATGGCGAGATGAGCTCTACAATAGCTGAAGAGAAAAAGCATAATCCTCGACTTAAGCTAAGTAATTCCTTTTCAGACTTTGAAACGATAATGAACAATCTTAACCTTCCATACCCTGCAAAGATCGATATAGCTCTTCCTGCTAATAAGTATTGTGGAAAGGCCGTAGATTAATGAAGTGCTTACTTCTAATAGCAGTTTTGTTCACTTCTACTTCTTATGCCAAAGAGTACATTGTTAAAAAGAAAAAAAATGAAGTTAAAATAACTCTTGAACTTAGTAAGGAATATGAGGCCAAAGAGACGTTTTTAAGTACGCCCCTTTTAATATGGAATAAAAAGCTGAAACATCATGGACCAAGTATTGGTATTTTCCCTATTGGTAGTGACTCTAAAGAACGCGTCTCTATAAAGGCTAAGGTCTCTAACTTTGATAAGTTTAAAAAAGAAAATACAATAAATTTAAAAAGCCTAAAAGCTACTTCCATTAAATTTGGAGAGCCTAAGTTTTCTAAAGATCAAGTTACCTATACACTTCGATATAAGTTGCCAGGTAAT
>NZ_JBFGYP010000125.1:0-8402 GCF_041587335.1 Halobacteriovorax sp. | reverse complement strand
TTCTCTTACTACTGTGATTTTAATCGTTCCAGGGTAAGACATTTCTTCTTCGATTTTCTTAGCAATATCTCTAGAAAGCATTACTGTTTGTTCATCACTTACAGAATTGTTTTCTACGATAACTCTAACTTCTCTACCACCTGAGATTGCATAAGACTTTGAAACACCTTCAAAGCTATTAACAATTTCTTCGATATCAGTTAGACGTGATACATATGACTCCATCATTGCTTTTCTAGCACCTGGACGTGCACCAGAAAGGGCATCTCCAGCGGCTACAATATGAGCAAGTACTGATTCTGGTTTCTCATCATCATGGTGAGCTCTAATCGCGTGAACGATGTCAGGAGACTCTCCGTACTTCTTAGCAAAGTCAGCACCAGTTACAGCATGCGACCCTTCTGCAGAAGCATCAAGAACTTTACCGATGTCATGTAATAGACCAGCACGTCTTGCTTGCTTAACGTTAAGACCCATCTCAGCGGCCATAGCACCACAAATAAATGCAGCTTCAATAGCATGTTGATATTGATTCTGAGTATATGAAGTTCTCCAGTTAAGAGCACCAACTAACTTAAGAATCTCAGGGTGAATACCGTGAACTCCGATTTCCATCTGAGCTTTTTCACCAAGAGAAAGAAGTTGTTTTTCCATCTCTGCTTTAGACTTATCGTGAAACTCTTCAATTTTTGCTGGGTGAATTCTACCGTCAGCAATAAGTTTAAGAATTGTTTGTCTTGCAATTTCTCTTCTTACAACATTGAAAGATGAGATAACGACAACTTCTGGAGTATCATCAATAATTAAATCAACACCACAAATTTGTTCGAAGGCACGAATATTTCTACCTTCTCTACCAATTAGACGACCTTTAACATCATCAGAAGGAAGCTCTACTGTAGAAATTGTTTTTTCTGCAACATGCTCACCAGCAAATCTCTGAATTGCAATTCCTACAATTCTCTTAGCTCTCTCTTCTGCTTCTTCTTTAGCCTCTTCTTCTAGTCTTACAAGTCTTTTAGAAAAATCTACTTTTGCATCTTCTTCCATTAAAGAAATTAATTCTTCTTTTGCTTGATCTTCAGTTAGTTTTGCTACTTCAGTAAGTTTAACAACAATCTCTTCTTGCTTAGCCTTGAAGCGACCTTTTTCTTCATCTGCAGCTCTTCTAGCTTTTTCAACTTCAGCTTCTTTATCTGCAAGACGAGCTTTTTCTTTCTCGCTCTCTTCAAGCTTTGTATCTAACTTAGCTTCTTTCTGAGCAATTTCTTTTTCTTGATCTTTAATTTCTTTTGTTCTTTGATGAATTTCTTTATCAAGATTTTGCTTTTCTTCTCTTGAAATTTCTTTAGCTTCTTTTCTAGCTTTGTAAGCTAAATCTTTTGCTTTCTCTTTTGCTTCTTCGATGATCTCGTCACCTTTTGACTTTCTTTCATTCAATTCCTTCGTCGCTTGTGCATTTCTAACGAAAAACCCTGCTCCAGCACCAACGATTAGAAAAAGAACTGCTGCAAGAATTACTTCTATGCCCATTTCTTACTCCTTTTATTATTTCAAACTTTAATAACTTCGCTATCTGTGACTACCCAATTTAGATGACAATCGTGCTCTTCCATTGGGATCTCAGTTATTAGCTGATCATTAAAACCTAAACCTATTGTTATACATTTATAATTTTCTAAGTATCTATCGTAATAGCCTCGACCTCTCCCCAGTCTTTGCCCTTCTCTTCCAAAGGCCAAACCCGGTACCAATAAGATGTCTGGTTGGACAATCTTATTAGATAAGGACGGTTCTAAAATTTTTACTTTAAAGCTAGTGTTTTCAACTAAATCCTCAAAGCGAGACTCTCTAAAAACCATTTCTCCACACTCATTAATGCTTGGAAACGCAAGAGTCTTTATTTCTTTTCCCACTCCAGAAATAATATTTATTTCATCTTCGAGTGGTGCAAATAATCCTAAAATAATGTTTTTGGAAAGTAGTCCTTGGGACCTAAGAAGTTTTATTAAATTAACTAAACAAAGTTTTGCTTTTTCACTTCTCTGTACATTGTCTATTTTGGACAACACAGTTCGAAGTTCTTTTCTAAGCTTTTCTTTATTCAAAATAAATTTCCACTCTTATAACTAAGAGAAGATTTAAATCGTAGAAGGAGATACTTCTTCAATAAATTGAAGCGCATCACAAGCTGTCATATGCAGTTTTGATATATTATTTTCAAAGTCTCTTTCAATTGAGATTTTCTCATTCGCTATTTTAAGAGCTGCAAGTGTAGCCACTTGACCTATATCTAACTGAGGAGACTTTTGTCTTATTTCCTCAGTTATTTTTTGCACGTAACTCACAACATCCTGAGCTGAGATATTTGTCTCCGCTTCTTCAGGTGTGAACTTGATTTTATAACCCAGTACGTTAAATTCTTTTTCTTCTCTTATACTTTCCATCTCTTAAATATTACCCTTAAAGGTGTATTAGAGTCAATCAACTTACTCTCTAATCGATGTCCAATAAAGCATCTAAGTACTCATTCAAGTTGAAAACATTTAAGTCTTCTACCTGTTCGCCGACTCCAATGTACGTAATTGGTACTTTTAGCTTGTCAACAATACCTATTGCGGCTCCGGCCTTTGATGAGCCATCGCATTTTGTAAAAATTAATCCCGAAAGACCAAGAGTATTATTAAATTCTTCGGCCTGACGAATCGCATTCTGACCAGTAATCGCATCAATAACAAGTAGTGTTTGATGAGGGGCCGATTCATCCAGCTTTTTGAGTACATCACGACTCTTTTTTAGTTCATCCATCAGATTACCTTTTGTGTGTAATCTTCCGGCCGTATCAAGAATACAGTAATCGGCCTTTGAATTTATTGCTGTCTGTAAAGCGTCGTAACCAACTCCACTTGGGTTAGCTCCTTCTTTAGCTCGGATCATCTCTGCTCCAGCTCTTTGACACCATACTTCTAATTGATCAACTGCAGCTGCCCTAAAAGTGTCACATGCACCAACAACAACCTTAGCGCCTTGTCCCGTAAGCTTTGTCGCTAATTTTCCAATTGTCGTAGTTTTACCTGCTCCATTCACACCAACAACCATAATGACTTTAGTCTTACCTCTATTGGCCTCGCTAAAGTTATAAAGATCAGTATCAACACCTTCTTGAACAGTATTCATTTTTGAATCAAGAAAATTCTTTAAAAATTGTTTAAATTCTTGCTCACCAAAACCATCTTTTTTAGCTTCTTCTTCAAGCTCTTCAATAAGTTCTGCCGCTATTGTAGGTCCAATATCAGCTCCATAGAGTAGCTCTTCAACCTCTTCTAAAGTGTCATCATCAAGCTTTTTACCAGTAAAGATGGAACCAAGCTTTCCCCATACTTCATTACTAGACTTCGATAAACCCTTCTTTAGTCTCTCTCTCCAAGTCGGTCCAGTAGGAATAGTTTCCACTGGAGTCTCAACTTCAACAGCTTCAGTAGGAGCCTTTACAACTTGAGGTTCATCTATAATTATTTCTTCTTTAGTTTCAACTACTTCTGTCTTATCAACGGTAGTTGCTTCTATTTTCTTGGAAGGCTTTCTAAAGATTAGGTATAAAGATAAAACTAATAAAAGCCCTAAAGCTCCACCTGCTCCATAAACATGGTTAATATCTGCAGTAATATTCTGACCCGACTGGTCATAAAGATCTTGTAGTAATTTTACTAAATCATTCATTAAGAATCCTCTTGTGTATTTTATGAAGTCATTGATATGTCATAGGCACAAGAAAATCAACACATGGCGCGGTGAGAAAATGAAAGAAGAGACAAATCGACTAGAAAAATTGAAAACGCTCTTTAAGATTCAACAATATATTCGTGAGTTCTTCACTTCCAATGGATTTGAAGATGTCCAAACTCCACCAATTGTTCAAAACCCAGGAATGGAGACACATATTCATCCTTTTCAGGTGAGGAGCGCTCATAATAAAGAAAACCTAGATCTCTACCTGCATACATCTCCAGAGTTTCATATGAAGGAACTTCTCTCTGTTGGTTTTGAAAAAATATTTAATATATCCTATTGCTTTAGAGACGAACCAAACTCTACCCATCATCGACCTCAATTTCTTATGCTTGAGTGGTATAGAAAAGATGAATTCTATACAAAGATAATGGATGATGTTGAAGGCCTCTTTAAATTTTGTGCAAAAAGATCTTTAGAAGATGGAATAAATATAAGAACAGAATTCAATGAATTTGTTCCTATAAAGAAAACGATACAGGAAATTTTCATAGAGACTGTAAATATTGATATCTTAGAATATCTAGATAAAGATAAACTGGCAGCAAAAATAAGAAGTGACTTCAAACAAGTTCCACTACCATCAGAAAAAGAGCATGACCAATTATCATGGGATGATTACTATTTCTTACTTTTTTTAAATGAAGTTGAACCCAAGCTCAAAAAGTATCCCTTTATACTTCTTTATAATTTTCCAAGTCACTTAAGCGCTCTATCAACCATTAATAGAGAAGACCATAGGGTTTGTGACCGTTTTGAGGTTTATTCATTTGGAGTTGAAATTTGTAATTCGTTTAATGAGCTTACAGACTTAGCTCTTCTCAAAGAAAGATTTGATGGACAGGCCATTATGAAAAAAAACCTGTATCAATATTCTCTTCCTGAGCCGACTGACTTCTACCACACTATGAAGTCGCTTCCGACTTCAAGTGGAATAGCATTAGGTGTAGAAAGACTCATGATGTGTCTCACTAAGACAGAGAATCCTTTTTTCTACTGATTGGTAGTATTGAAAAGCTTATGAAGCTTAACCATCACTTCAGACTTAACATGTTGAACAGGAACAAACTCGGCCCACTTTCTATGTCTTTCTCTCGAAGTACTTTTTCTAATTTTATTAGTGAAAAAGTTAGGGTATTTCTTAGCTATTTCAGCAGAGAAAACGGCATACCAATCATAAAACAAATTCACATCTTTAAATAAAAGCTCATCTAGTATTTCCAAAGTTTGTTCAACAAGGACTCTCTTTAGTGTATAAAAATTTGTCTTCTCTAAAGACTCTTTAGATATTTCTTTATTCATGAATGTTGAAACATAATACTTTGAAAAATTGATTCCAGAGTCTGTCATAGGGGTATCATAATTCTCCATTGCCGCGTATGTATTATCTAAAACTAAGGCCCTATATACCCCTTCACGACTTCCGCCCTGAGAGATCACATTCATCCACTTTGCAACATCATTTTCATTTGGCTTTACTCTTCGTGCCGATTCATAGATTTCAAATAAGAAAGAGAGATCAGCTTTTTCCATTTTTTCTTTAGAGATTTTTGATTTCATCTTATCTTGATATTCAGCACGGACAGACTTAGCATCCTTATTTACTTTTGGTATCTCTGGAAGTTTAATATTCTCTTCTCTTTCACCAAATAACTTAACTGCGAGTTCATCTCCAAGATACTCTTCAACATAAGGTCTTAGTTTATCCGCAAAACCTTCTGCATGTGTATTTGTAATACTTAGAGAGAACAACATTACCATTAAAATCTTTTTCATTACTTAACCTTTATTTTTAATTATATTTTTAGCTTGATTCCACTGCTCTTCTAAAGACACGGCTTTTTCAAGAACTAGAGGTAAAATTTTTTCTACAATTTCTGGATTATTTTTCCAGTTATCATTTATCAGAGATAGTGACTGAGAAATTGCAGAGATGCTTGAATTTATATCATGAATAACTTTATTCTGATCCTGCATCTTTTCTCCTCTCTGATATCCTATAAAATGCACTATTTGATATTTTCAAGACACCAAGTGTTTTCCTTACTTTCTCATCATTTTCTTTTAAAACAATTGCTAGCGCATCTTCTTCTACTTTTTCTACAAATGACTTAAGTCCATTGATTTGAATATACTCTAGTTGCATCTTAGTAAGTATACTCCCATGAACAAGTTTATTGTCTATACTTGTCACTACAGCTTCAGACTCACAAACACCTTTAATATGAGAAGGAAGATCCTGAACACCAATCACCCCATGAGACTTTGATTGAAGTATCTCTACAACTCTTCTTAACTCTCTTATATTTCCAGGCCAAGAATAGCTATTCAAAATATTTTTAACTTCACTATTTAAAACAACACGTCTCTTCCCTTTACCTAAGAAGTGCTTTATCAATAGCGGTATATCTTCTCTTCTTTTAGACAATGAAGGGAGATCGATATTAAATCCCTCTATTCTAAAGTATAGATCTTCTCTAAAAGATCCATTCTTAACCATATCTTCTAAGTCTTCACACGTTGCACTAACTAAACGAAAATCAGATTTAACTAATGTCTCACTTCCGAGAGGATAGAAAGACTTTTCATCAATCGCCCTTAGAATTTTCTGTTGCAAAACCATCGGCATAGTCGCTATTTCATCTAGAAAAAGTGTTCCACCATCAGCAAGTTCAAACTTTCCTTTCTTACTAGTTTCAGCTCCTGAGAAAGCTCCCTTTTCATACCCAAATAGTTCGGCCTCTAATAAATTTTCTGGTATCTCAGAGCAGTTCAAATGAATAAAAGACTTATCATCTTCAAAAATTAACTCATGAACTAACTTTGCAATAAGAGTCTTTCCTGTACCAGTAGCTCCCTTTAAAAAAACAGGCTTATTAGTAGTAATAACTTCATTAATTACTTTTAAATTTTCAATGAGCTTATCATCTTGAGTAACATATTGATTGGCAAAGAAGTTTCTTAAAACTGATTCCTTAGAAAGTACTCTAAACTTTCTAAGGATCATATTTAAGGAATCTTTATCAAAAGGCTTTGAGAGGTAGTCTTCACATCCCCTTTTATAAGCTTCCTCAATATTTGTGTCTTCCTCTCTACCTGAGAGAACGACAGCATATGTTCTTTTACTTTTTACAATTGGAATTAAGTCTAGACCGGCCAAGTCTTTCTCTAAATCTAAGTCAATCCAAGCAAGATCAAATTTCTCTTCATTTAATAGTTTTATTGCTTCTTCAGAGTTTCTTGCTTCTCTAACAAGTCCATGACTTTTCAATGCCTCTACTAAATTTAATCTAGATAGATCATCATCCTCAATCACAAGAAAATTTAAAATTCTTTTGCTCATTAGCTAGTCCCAAAATCAATTTACTCACATGTTTATTACATTGTATTTTCCATTAGATATTTAAACAAACTTAAATAAAGAGGCATTCTTTGAACCCTTGAATTATGACTTTTCACAGGAAAAAATATTTTTTTTATAAATTTATGATTTCTTACCTTAAGCTGCCATTAATAGTTGTCAGTTTCACTCAAATTTTACGCTTAAATTAGGCAGATTTTTCCACTTAAGTATATGAAATTAAACCAACTATTTAAGTTTCTAAATATCCCATCTAAAAGTGTCGATAATAAGATTATGAGAACTTTATGGAAGATATCGACATTTATTTTACTATTATTCACCCTTACAGCTTGTATGCCGGATAGCCTTACTAAATTCAAGGAATCCCCTACTAAGAAAGCTGAAGATACAACCTCAGCTGGAGGAAGTGGTAGCGATGATGATGACGACAGTGTCACTTGTACGCCAGGGACCGATCCTGCCTGTACATCCCCAGGAACTTTTAGCTATCCAGGTGACAAGAATTATAAATTTCTCATAAATGAAGATGGTGAAACTTTTGTACTTCCAACAATTGCACCTACGTTCTCAAACCTTATTGAAGGACATGATCTATACTTAACTCTTTCTACTCCTAGTTCATTTGCTACAGATACAGGGTTAATAATCGACCACACTGATTCATCTCAATTCGTAGGAACACCAGATCGTTTTCTACCAAAAACTTTCTACGACATGACTGCAACATACTCAAGCGACCAGTTTGCTTCTGATGAAGTTTCAACTGATACTTTTGCTGTTACAATTGCTCAAGACTTAGAGTCTGTTATTTACCCTACAACTGTAGGTAGTAAAGTTATCTTAGAAGTTAGTGACGTTACCCCTTTCTCTGCAACTACCGGCTACAATTCGATTTCAGCTGAAAACGGAGTGAGTGGCTTAATCTCATATATTGATTCAGATAATAAAGAATTACATATTACTATCTCTGAAAATACCGGACAGGGATATTTTAGTGTTGACGGTGAAGTTGATAACAGTTCTGCCTTCTTTAATAGTAAAGCAACTGTTGCTGCCGTTTATAACACTTTTGATAGAACAACAAGTATCCAAAGCTCTTTATCTCCAACAGTACTTGGATATGAAGCTTTATCAACTGAAGAATTGTCATCAATTAGCTACTCAATATTCCCTTCTCTACCTGCGGGATTATCTTTTGATCAAGCAAGAGGGACTATTGGAACACTAAGAGCATATCAAAATGTTCCAG
>NZ_JBFGYP010000124.1:0-8482 GCF_041587335.1 Halobacteriovorax sp. | reverse complement strand
TCTAGCGATACCAGTAACAAGCTCATTTTCTTTGTGCTTGAATTCAGCAAAAAGAATCTCTCTTTCAGCATCTCTAACTTTTTGAAAGATAATTTGACGTGCAGTTTGTACATCAACTCTAGAAAAGTTTGGATTTTCAATTTTGATACCAATCTGGTCACCAATCTCTACATCTTCATCTAATTCTTTTGCTTCAGCTAAAGTGATTTCAACAATCGTATCTCTCACTTCTTCTACAACGTTCTTATATTGATAGATTTCGATATCATCATCACTATCGTTATATCTTGTTTCGTATTCGCCTTGAATCCCGTACTTTTTTCTAGCAGTAACTAAGAAAGCTTGTTCTACCGCTTTAATAACGATATCTTTTTCAATCCCTCTTTCTTTACCGAGAGTTTCAATTACCCTACCTAGTTCAGAAAACATTTTTACCTTCCTTTTGCTTTACGCGCTCTATTCTAAATCTAGAGCAGGTTCTAAATTCGCTTTTTTTATATCTTCGTACTTTAAATTTAATTCAAAATCGTTTGCTACAACACAGATTCCCTCTGGGCTAACAGACTTTAAATTTCCAACAATCTTCCTCTCACCTTGAAGTGACTTAGGAATCCCTGGAAACTTTTCACTAACTAATCTGGCCATAACAGTAAACTGAATATCTTGACCAACTGACATTTCGAAATGCTTAATACTTGAGAAATGTCTAAACATACCTGGAGAAGATACTTCTAAAGTTAACTCGCTAGGCATCCACTCTTCTTCCTCAATGAAAGGAGTTAGCGCTCTATCAAGTCTTGAGCAATCTTCAATAACAGCAGTATTAGTTTTAGGATCAATAATAAAAACTCTAAGAGTATGTGATCCTTTTAGATAATCAAGATCGTATATTTCTAAATTTAATTCAGCACAAAGCTTCGAACATAGTTCATAGAACTTCTTTTCAACACCTGTACTCTCTGACTTTAAAACCATTTTTCTCACTATATATGCGCAAATAAATTTGCAGCAATAAAAAAGGGAAGATTAAATCTTCCCTAGTTTCATAAAATAAATTGAAACCATAGATTAACAATCGAGATTTATTTAAATATCAATTGAAATCTAATTACTTAATATCAGGATTCCAAGCATTTGGCAAATATTGAAAACCTTATAAGTGCTTTTCCATTATATGAGCATCAGCTCCATTTGAATAGAATTTTTTCTGTAAATGAATCTTATTATAGCCCTGCTTCAAATAAAGGCCGATTGCCCCAGTATTAGAAACCTCAACCTCAAGTATACAGCGCTCTATACCAAGGATTCTTAAATGACTATATGAAGCATTTAAAATAGATGCTGCGACGCCTTTTTTTCTAAAATCTGGAGAAACCACTACTTTTAGTAAGTGTGCAAGCTTCTCAAGTGGGCTCAAAAGATAAATGGCGAATCCACGACACGATGGATCATAAAATAATAAATAATTTGTATTTCTAATGGAGTCAGACCAATTAGAATCTTTCCATGGAAAAGGAAAGTGATTTCTATCTAGATCTTTAAGCGACTCTAGATCCTTTAGAGAGACATCCTTCAATAGATTTGATTTTATAATCACAGAAAGTAGACCTGAGAAGAGATTCTTCTATCTATGCCTGAATAAAAAATCTTTATTTTCTCAAATAAATGAGCATCCAACTCAACAACTTGTCTTTGGCGCAAAAAACGATCTCTTAACAGAAACTCACTCTTTATAAATAACTTCATGACAGTTGATAAGCTTTGAGACTTATTACACTTACTAAAGCCAATATCTATTAGCTCTTTTTCAGTAACTTCAATATTCAATGAAGTCGAATACATTAGTATTTTATTTAGAAGAAGTATCTTCTGCAGCTGCTCCTGCCTTCTACTTAAAACACTTTCATCTGATACAAAGTCAGGAAGCGTGTCATAATCAGAAGTTGAGAGTTCTAGACTCCTAACAAGATAACTCTTCTCGCCAATACATCTAAACACCTCTAAGGGCTTTAAGAATTTATTAATGTCTGAAAGGTAGAATACCTGCTCTTCAATTTTGAAAATAGCGGTATCAGAAACTTTTTGGGCCAACGTAAGTGGCCCAAAGAATAAGATAAATAAGGATATAATAAACTTCATAAGTTTATTATACAGGAGAACTCAACTCAACGTTAGCAATAGTTTTATCGTCAACGTTCTTAGTTTCCATGTGGAATCTAATTTTTGCTGTTGGGTTGAAAGTATATCCGTCTTTTCCACGAATGATGTACTTTCTCTTCTCACCTTTTGTAGCTTTTGGCTCAATTAGCTTTCTAAGTCTAGAAACACTAGTATAAATAAGCTTATCGTGAATTAGAGGGTTGTACTCATCTTTCCAGATAGACTTAGCAAGCTGTTCCTTGTCATAGTACTCACCTGGATTTTTTGCTAATAGGAATAAAATCTCTAGAAGTACAAAACGATGTTTAAAATCAATTGTACCAAGACTTCTCTCTTTAATTTTTCTGTTATTTCTATCTAGGTATAAGTCTACGCTTGAATCGTTTACTTCTTCAATTTCAGTCTTTAGAAGATTAGATAATCTTTTAAAGACAGATGGATCAATAGACTCTTTTGCTAGATTGAAGTACTCAAGCGCTCTATCGAAGTCACCCATATTCTTATAAACATTTCCCTTTCCAAGCAGAATGTAACCAAAAAGGTTCCAACACTTCTTAGTTTGAAGTGTTTCATTTGCAAGCTTAAAGAATTTTAAAGAATTTTCGAAGTCTTCAACTTCTAAGTAAACCTTGGCAGAGAACAAGAACATTGCTCCACTTAAATAATCTTTCTTTATTATCGCTAATAATTGATTAAGTTGTCCAAGGTAATCAAGTGCACCTTTATAGTCTTTTCTGTTGTAACAGTTATTTGATAGTGCCAAAAGAGTCTTAGCTAGTATATCTGGCTCATTCTCTTCTTTGGATTTTTTATAAGCAAATTGGAAGTTCTCATAGGCTTCATCAAAGTTACCACCATAGTTTTTAACAATACCAACATTGTAAAAGTACTCAGAGTTTAAGCTTCCAAGAACCTTTGTTAAGTCATCTACTAGCTCTTCAGCATGTGAAATATAAGCAGTTGCTTTTTCGTCGTCTAATTTTTCTGATGATATTCTTATTAAGAATCCAAGAATCTTGAAAATTGAAAATATATCTCTTGGTCTTTCAGCACACTTTAGAGACTTAAGGAAGTTCTCTTCTGCTGCTTCTAAATCTGATTTATCGTAATGAAGCTTACCTAGCTGATAAAAAGCTCTACCGATTTCTCTTTTAGAGAGCGAATCTTCTGTAGGCATGTATTGCTCATTGAACTCATAAAAAGCGATGGATGTGTCGGCCTCTGTAGACCTTGTATTCATCTCTAAATTGTCGTTCATCATAGTTCAATCCCCGAAAATGGTTATTACCTTGGTAAATAGCGCAGCCTATTCAAGCACTTAAGAAGTCAGCTTGCAAGTTCATATCATAACTTAGCGCCTCATGTCAAAAGTCAGATGAAAAACATGTAAATTTTCTAACTCTAACTCATTGATAAATGGAATTGAGGTTGGTAAAGTGAGCCATTATTACAAAACATTTTTATAAAGTAATTTCGGAGCTTTAACTCATGGCCAAATTTGAACTCGACACAATCAGACACTCTACAGCCCACTTAATGGCGCAAGCTATCTCAAGAGTGTTTCCAGACACCCATATTCAATTTGGTATTGGTCCTGTTATCGAGCACGGGTTTTACTATGATGTAGATATGGATCACAGACTCGTTGATGAAGACTTAGAAAAAATTGAAGCTGAAATGCAAAAGCTCATTAAAGAGAACCTAAATATTGAAAAGAAAGTAATGTCACGTACTGAAGCACTAGACTTCTTTGCTGAGAAAAAAGACGAGCTTAAGCAAGACTTGATCAATAGCTTTGATGATGATGCTGAGATTTCTTGTTACAAACAAGGTGAGTTCATTGACTTATGTCGTGGACCACACGTTGAAAGTACAGGACAACTTCCAAAGTACTTTAAGCTTCTAAGCATTGCAGGTGCTTACTGGCGTGGTGATGAAAATAATAAAATGCTACAAAGAGTATATGCAGCTTGTTTTGATGATAGAAAACAACTTAAAGCACACTTAAACTTTTTAGAAGAAGCAAAGAAGAGAGATCACAGAAAGCTTGGTAAAGACTTAGAACTCTTTCACTTTAATTCTGTTGCTCCAGCTTCTCCATTCTTTATGCCTAAGGGTGCATTCGTATACAACAAGCTTATTGAATTCATGAGAGAAATTTACAGAGTATATGACTACCAAGAAGTTATCACTCCACAAATTCTGGACTCAGACCTATGGCATACAAGTGGTCACTATGAGCACTATAAAGAAAATATGTACTTCTCTAAAATTGATGAAAGAGAATATGCAGTTAAGCCAATGAACTGTCCATGTCACATGCTTATGTTTAAGCATTACAAGTACTCTTATAGAGATCTTCCTATGAGATATGCTGACTTTGGACGTCTCCATAGATACGAAAAAGCTGGTGCAGTAACTGGACTAACTAGAGTAAGAACTTTTTGCCAAGATGACGCTCATATCTTCATTGATATGGATGGAATCCAAGATGAAATCACTATGTTAATGGACATGTTCTTTACTTGTTATGAGCACTTTGGTTTCACAGGAATTAAAGTTAATCTATCAACACGTCCAGAGAAGAAGTCTGGTGATGATGCGACTTGGGATAAGGCCGAAGGAGCTCTTGAAGATGCTCTTAAAAAGAGTGGACACGAATACTTCATTAAAGAAGGTGACGGAGCATTCTACGGACCTAAGATTGATGTAGAAATAGCTGACGCTCTTGGAAGATATTACCAGCTTGGAACTATCCAACTTGATTTTCAATTACCTGAGAGATTTGGACTTCACTACACAAATGCAGAAGGTAATGAAGAAAAACCAGTAGTAATCCACAGAGCACTCCTAGGTTCTCTTGAAAGATTTTTTGGAGTATATCTAGAGCACGTTGCAGGAGCATTCCCATTCTGGTTAGCTCCAGAGCAAGCGATTATAGTTCCGGTAAACAATGAGTTCCACCTAGACTTTGCTAACAACCTACAACGTGAATTATTCAACAAAGGTCTTCGAATTAAAGTTGATGATAGAAACGAATCAATGGGTTACAAAACGAGACAAATCCAAAAATCAAAAGTGCCATATATGATTGTTATTGGTGACAGAGAAATGGAAAATAATAGTGTCTCATTGAGAAAATACGGAGAAAAGAAAACAGAGTCTATGTCAATAGATGAGTTGAAAACTCTATTCACAAGCCTTGATGCTGAATTTGTACCAGCAAGCTTGAGACAGAAGTAATGAAGAATATTCTTCTTCTTTGTGGCGGCGGAGGAAGTGAGCATGATATCTCACTTCGTTCTGCTGATTACATATATAATGAGCTAGCTAGCCTAGAGTTATATAATGTATTCAAAGTAGAGATAAAGCATAATGGAGACAGAGTAGATCAGAACGGTTTACTTTGTGAATTAAGAAAGGCCGGTGAGCTTTATTATCCTTCTAGCGATAAAACTCACCGACTCGACTTCGCTATACCATGCATTCACGGACCTCCAGGTGAAAATGGAATTATTCAATCGATATTCGAATTGATGCAACTTCCATACTTAGGATGCACACCTGAACCAAGTCAAACATGCTTTAACAAGGTAACTACAAAACTTTGGTTAGATGCTCTTGGAATTCCAAATACTCCTTATATATATCTGGCAGATAATAGTTCTGAGTCATTATCTAGAGCGAGTGAGTTCTTTAGTGAACACCAAGATATTTATATCAAGGCCGCAAGCCAGGGCTCTTCAGTTGGCTGTTACCATATAACAAATAAAGACGACTTATCTAATATCGTGTCAGAAGCTTTCAAATATTCAGACTATGTCTTGATTGAAAAAACAATCAAAGCTAGAGAACTCGAAGTAAGTGTTTACAACCATCAAGATGAAATTGAAGTTACTGTTCCAGGAGAAATAATTTGTCCTGACGGTTTTTATGACTTCGATCAAAAGTACTCTAATGAAAGTAAAACACACACAGATATTGAAGCAAAGAACCTTTCAGCTGAAGCAGTTGAATCAATAAGAGAGTATGCTAGAAGGGCCTTTAAAGGTTTAAAACTAAGACACCTATCACGTATAGATTTCTTCTACACATCAGACGGTGAAGTTTATCTAAATGAAATCAATACATTCCCAGGAATGACAACTATTTCAATGTTTCCTAAGATGATGGAAAACAATGGAACAAAGTTCTCACTCTTTCTAAAAACAATAATAGAAAAATCAATATAATATTATCTAAGGCGGACATAATGAAGCTCCCAATAATAAATAAAGAAACTGAAAATTACTCTAAGGAACGATTACACAAGTCTTATACTAATGACTTCATTCCTCCAGAGAAAAAGAACTATTTAACTGACCTAAAGAAATCAACAGGTCCTTACCTTGCGATTACTGACGAGAATAATGAAACGAAATACCTAATGGACGCTGCTTCTCAGATAGCAACACTTGGACTTGGTTTTTCTCCTTCTGTTTTCTTTGGAGCAGCTCAATTTCTAGATAGCTGGACAAATGATTCAAATTCAAAAGAGTTCAAGACAATAAGAAGTGCTTTCAATGCAACTCTTAAAAGAAAGCTACACTGGGAAGAGTTAGATCTTACTATTTGTAACTCAGGAGCAGAGGCCAACGAAATTGCTCTAGGTTATTGTTATAAGCAAAGAGCAAATCCTAATGCCAACAAAGTGTTGGCCTTTGAAGGAAGCTTCCATGGAAGAATGATGATCACATTATCAAGTACGTGGAATAAAGTTAAAAGAGAACCATTTGAGTGGCCTGGTCATGAAACAATTTACTGCTCTTACCCAGAGCTAGAGTCGGATGAGATCAAGACAACCTCTCCCAAAGAGTGGAAATCAACATGGGCAAGCGCAAGCTTAGAAAATATGAACATCCCTAAAGAGTGGAAAGAAGACACTCAAATCAATAAAGAGGTCACTTCATTATTAGAAGTGAGAGAGAGTCTTCAAAAAGGTGAAGTCTTCGCAATAATTGTTGAACCAATGCAATGTGAAGGTGGAGATAGGTATTCCTCATCAAGATTCAATGAAGCCTTAATTCTTTTAGCTCACAGTTTTAATGTTCCTGTAATCTACGATGAAGTCCAAACAGGGTTTCATTTAGGTAAAGAATTTTTCTGGCATAGAGAATTTGATTTAACTAATGATATTGATGAACAAATTTCTCCTGACTATGTAGTCTGTGCAAAGAAAGCTCAAGTCGGACTAGTGCTTTCACAAACACCTCAAACTAAGAAGGAACAATTCCAAGTATCTTCAGTCATAAGAGGTTATCTCCACGCTGTAGCACTAGATCAAGCTCAAGAGCTAATTCATAACCTTGAATTAACAGCAAGAGAACTCTTAAATAAATTATGTGCTAAATATCCAGATAAAATAACAAGGCCAAGAGCAAATGGGATGGCCTTTGCTTTTGAACTTCCAGATAGCGAAACGACAACAAAGTTCATCACTAAGAGATTTGACCATGGACTACTCTACTACCCTGCGGGAGCTAAGACTCTTCGTTTTAGATTAAACACTAGCTTTACAAAAGATGATATTGAATACCTTTTCAATAGATTAGAAGTAATGGCAGAAGAGATATTTAATAATAATAGAAATGAAGAAATTACATCTATAGAAACAAGAGACAGATCTAATAAGGCCATATACGATTGGCAAGAGTTAATTCTTCTAACAAAACTTAGACTCTTTAACGAAGAGAAAATTTCAAAGAACGATTTTCTTGAAACTGTAAAAAGCCTATTCAAAGAGACATCTGGTCACAGTCTTATTCAAATTGATAAAGATAACTTTGCACAATGGAAAGATGAAGTTCATCAAATGCAACTCAATATCTATGAACCTACAAGGCAAACAGATATAAAGAAGTTTGAGCAATGTGCATTTAATGAGAAAGGCGTTGCAGTTGCAGTAGTAGATGACAAAAAGCTACTTGCAATGAGCTTTAGTTCACCACTAGAGTTAAATCCATTTCAACGTGGAGTAAGAAACGACCCTGACTTCAATAATCCAAATGCTCTCTACATGATTGACTCCACAGTAGGAAAAGAACTACAAGGTAAAGGCGTTGGTAGATATCTTAAGTATGCTTTAACAGCGATTGCTATGATTGACGGTATTGAGAGAATAAACGGTAGAAATAGAGACCGAATGGCAGCGAGTATGTTAAATATTAACCTTTCTCTCGGTGCTCATGAAATCATGTACATGACTGAAGACTACCCTGACTTTGAAAAGTATAGAGATGTTCTCTACTACTCTTGCCCTACTACATTTAAGAAAGACTCTCTT
>NZ_JBFGYP010000123.1:0-8560 GCF_041587335.1 Halobacteriovorax sp. | reverse complement strand
TTCATCAGATATTTGATCAAGAGCTTTTTGACCATTTGAGGCCTCTCTAAAGGCCTGAGTTGCTAGAGCACTAAATTCTGTTACTCCAAGCTCGATTGCAGTTTGCTTTAATTCTTTGAGCTCGCTAATTCCTTTTTCGAGAATTTTTTGTGAAAACGTGTTGTCGTTATCATATAACGATTGCTTATAACCAACAGCAGCTTGATCTTCAAAGAAAACCTCTACTATCTTACTTTCACAAGTATTAACTTTTGCCAGAGTCATTTTTGTAGAGCCTGAACCAATATCAAAGGCAGCTCTTTTTACAAGACAGCTTTTCTTCTTAGCAACTGAGCCACAACTTGCTAATACACTTAGAAGAATAATTAATAGAAAATTACTTCTTATAAACAAATGCTTTCTCTCTGACATATTCAATCTTTTGTTTAGAGTTATTCTTCTTTGTATTTTTTGATTCTTTTTGCATTAAGTATGACTTGTACATACTTTTTAGTGACTTTCCTATCGCCTTGGCCATTAGAGGTGGAACTGCATTTCCAATTTGTCTCCACTGTGCTGATAGAGGTCCCATGAATTCAAAGTCATTTGGGAAACTCTGTAATGCCGCAGCTTCTCTTTGTGTTAAGTATCTATGCTCAACTGGGTGATAGTAACTATGTCTATGAGTCATGATGGTTGGGCTTGGAAGACTTCTGTCTAATCTCTGGTACTTCGTTTGTCTAAAACGGTTCTCTCTAAGATTTACCCAGTCTACACCTAACTTTAACGAGGGAGTAAAGTACTTCTTTTCGTCAGCTTCATAACGAATACCTTTTCCTTCTGGAATTCTTTTTAATCTCTTAAGATCTATTTTTGACTTTATAAGAGCTTGCTCTAGATCATGATTAAGAGTTTTACCTGACTTCGTTTTTAAGTTGCTTAATGCATCTCCAACAGTCATTGGATCTCTATATGTTTTTGCTATAATTGTATCGTGAGTATGCTTAGGGAAAGTAATATCGCAATTAACTCTTGTTCCAATTAGAATTGTTCTTCTTCTTTTTTCTGGAACACCATAGTTTTGAGATGACATTACTTGAACGTCCATATCATAACCAAGAGTTTTGAATTTTTTGAAAATATTTTGAAGTGTCTTTTCGTTCTTTTTCGCTAGTAGTCCCGTCACATTTTCGATAACTACGAAGTAGGGCATTGTTGTTCTTACAATTCTACAGAACTCAAGAAATAGAGTATTTCTCATATCATCAGGGTTCCCAAGGCCTACTGTTGAAAATCCTTGGCAAGGTGGTCCACCAACAACAACATGTACGTGGTTTCCATCTAATTTCTTTAAAAGCTCTTTCTTAGTAAGCTTTGTTATATCACCACAATATGTTTGTGCATGCTTGTGGTTCTTAGCAAATGTCTCCATGGCATGCTTATTAGCATCTACACCTAAAACACATTTCATTCCTGCTAGCTCTAGTCCGCACGACAGGCCACCTGCTCCAGCAAAGACATCTATGAAGTTTAAAACATTCTTTGTCATTTCTTCTCTAAGTTGTGGGTTTATCTTTTAATTCCAATATATTATCGAATTAGCGTGGTAATTTTGTCAAATATTGAAGGGGATTTATGCGGCTTTTTTGGAATTATGTTCTGTTTTTTGAAAGTCTACAGTCGTGACATTTGAAGTATCGTGATGGCGCACTGGGTCTTCTAGGCGAAAGTGTCCATTTGGACCTTTACAGATTATTTTAGTTATATGTGTGTTCCACAAATTTCTTTGATCACTAGTCATAAGAATTGTTTGATTGAACTTTTCTTTACTAGCAAGTAGTGCATCAAAGAATATAGATTGGATGCTCTCGTCTAGAAACTTTTCTGGTTTCTCTAGGAATAGATAGTCAGTCTTGTGAAAGAGTATTTTTATAAGTGATATGATTTTCTTATCTTGAGTTGAAGCGTCCGGTGGATATATCTTTTCATCTTCAATACAGTCCATGAGCTTTGCCAGCGCATGATGCTCTTCTTTATGTAGAAGGTCACTAATAGACTTGTCTGTATTGTCTCTCATTCCGAGGTCTAAAAGTAGGTTTTCTTTAAGTGTAAGGTTTGACATCAACTCTGCACGCTCTTCAATATGCTTGAATCTGATTGGCCCACGTCTTCCACAATACTTGATAAAATGAATAAAGTCTTTGAGCTGACTCTGATTGTGCTTCTGGTTTCTTACCTCAAATAGAAGTGTGTCTCCAGCTAAGAATTGTGGTGTCTTTCTTGATATCATTGGTAATCTATCGGTATTTCTATTGATTATCTTTACTCTCAATAGATAGGATATATTTGCTTCGCTTCAAAATAGCCTGAAATTTGTTATAATTATCATTAGTTATACACCTAAACTATGTTGATTTTTTTTGTCGGATTAACATAAGGAAGTAGTAAATGAGTAACAAATCTAGCTCTAGTCAGAAAACTGTTCTAGTTGGTATGGACGGTGGTATTGAATCCACAGTTGCTGCTTATCTGCTAAAAAAGCAAGGGCTCAACGTTATAGGCCTTGGAGTTGTATTCCATGAGTATCCTTACAAGAGTTTAACAGTATGGACTCCAAAGTCACTAGACGGCATAAAGAAAATCTGTAATCAATTGGAGATTACTTTCTATGGAACTAATATTAGTTCCCTTTTTTATTCGAGAGTTATCGAGCCAGTCGTCTCTACTAGATTAGCGGCCGAGCAGTTCGAACCAGTTATTGCTTGGAATAAAGTTTTAATTGAAACGCTGCTGGAAAAAGCAAAACTTGTTGGTGCAGATCACATCGCCACAGGTCACAAGGCAAAGGCATTTAAGAATCAGGCAAGCGGAGTTTACAGTCTACTTGTTCCTGCTGATATTTCTCTGGATGAAACATACGGGTTGAGTCGCTTGTCCCAAGAAGAGTTATCAAAGGTCATTTTCCCTCTTGCTGAAATAAAGCATAATGAAGTTTTAAAAATTGCAAACCTTCTAGGAATAGAGTTTGTAAAAGATGATTTACAGAATAAAAAGAGAAGAAAAGGCTTTCTTTTTAATAAGTACTTTAATGAAGTTGTTGAGAAATTTACAGCTCCAAGCCTTAGAAAAGAAGGTCGAATAATTAGCTTTAGAGATGGGACAACAATTGTTGAGCATGATGGTGTTCATCACTATCATCTCAATCAAGAGGAGCTTCTAGGTAAGAAGGGATCTCCAATTGATAAAGCTCTAAAAGTTGTTAGGATCAATCCAAAACAGCAAGACGTTTTTGTCGACTACCCTGAAAAGTATCATTACACCCATTGTCGATTAATGAGATTTTCTCATGATCCTTCTATGGATTTATCTAAGCCTATAAATTGCTACGTTCAGATGGAGAGTGCTGGACCAAAAGTTCCATGTAAGCTGTATTTTAAAAATAATAGGGCCGTAGTTGTTGAGTTTGATATTCCTCAAGAAGGTGTTTGTCCTCGTGGTGGTTATCAAGTCTTTTATAATAAAAGAGCTATTGGAGCGACAGTTATAGGCTCTGGTGTTGTTAGAAGTTCTGGTTTTTTTGAAGAAGGGGACTACCGTGTCTACCCAAAAACGAGAGAAGAAGAAGAAGCATTCGATGAAGATAAACCTGTTAAAAAGAAAATACACTTAGAGTTTTAGTTATGAAGTATATATTAATTTTTATGATTCAATTTTACGCTTTTTCTGCTGAC
The DNA here is from genome assembly GCF_041587335.1 of Halobacteriovorax sp. Lineage (GTDB taxonomy): Bacteria > Bdellovibrionota > Bacteriovoracia > Bacteriovoracales > Bacteriovoracaceae > Halobacteriovorax. Next base: position 4,850 of record NZ_JBFGYP010000123.1, on the reverse strand, counting down.
CCATATGTTTTAAGAGACTATGAAAAAAATATAAAAAATATTAACTCCGTTAAGTCAGTAGTAAAGAAGTATAAAAAAGATAATCTTCTAACTAACCTAAGAGGATTTGTCTCCTGTTGTAGACCTTCCAGAATGGTTGGGACAAAGTCTCATGATAAAGCTGCCACTTGGATTGTAGATAGGCTTAAAAAAATTGATCCCAATGGGCTCGTTATTGTTGATGAGTTCTCTCCTGATATTGAGCATGCTAAAAGTATTTATAGAGAAGACTTCCAAAGAGAAATTGCCAAAAATTACCCTAACACTTCTCCTGTCTATAAAAAGTGGAATAACTTCACTAACTCTATGGTTTCTAAGCTTGATAAGCTTAAGTCAGTAAAAGGAAAGAATATTATTTGGGAAAAGAAAGGCTCTTTGTCTCCTGATGAAGTCATCATTCTTGGAGCTCATTACGATACGATAAGCTATGACAAAGAAAACCTAGTTATAGATTATGAGGCTACTCAGCCAGGAGCCGATAATAACGGAACTGGAGTGGCCGCTCTTCTATCTCTTATTGAAATTCTCGCTGAAATAAATACTCCTAAGACTGTGAGAGTCGTATTCTTAGATTATCAAGAGTTCTCTTCTTTAGGTTCTAGAGCTTATGTGAAGAAGTATAAGGAAAGTCTTAAAAATGATAAATTTGCAGGCTTTGTTAATCTTTTAATGCTCGGTCACGACACAAAGAGAAATGATAAGAAGTCTAAAACTAATAACTTCAAAGTTTATACAAGAAAGAAATCTGATCCTCTCTATGGATTAGATTCTAAACTCGCTAAGAAACTTGTTTCGGCAGGGGATAGAACTCTGTCGGGAATGAGATTTAAGATTGATCCTAATGGATTTAACAGAAGTGACCATGTGAGCTTTTGGGATGAGGGACTACCTGCTATTATATTTACACAAAACTGGGAAGATGATCCAAACCCAAAGAATCATACTTCAAATGATTTTGTTGAGACTATAAATTTCAGAAGCTTAGAGAAGGCATTTAGATTTATTAGTGGAAGTATAATCGCTTGGACGTACGATATAATTTAGCCATACTACCTTTTCCTTACGTGAATTTCCTGATAGATAACTGTTATGACTACAGTGAATATATCAAATCAAACTAAGAGTAATGAAGACACAACAATCATCGTTGGAATGAGTGGTGGAGTTGACTCTTCTGTTTGTGCCGCAGTTCTTAAGGAACAAGGTTATAACGTTATTGGTATGTTCATGAAGAATTGGGAGGAAGAGGATGAAAATGGTGTTTGCCAATCTTCTAAAGAGTACGCAGATGTTATTTCCGTTTGCGAAAAGCTCGATATCCCATATTACTCAGTAGACTTTGTTAAAGAGTACCGTGATAACGTATTTAAGTACTTCTTAGAGGAGTATGAAGCTGGGTTTACTCCTAATCCTGATATCCTATGTAACAGAGAGATTAAATTTAAAGTCTTCTTAAACAAGGCCCTAGAGCTTGGCGCTGATTACCTTGCAACAGGACACTATTGTCAAAATAAAATAATCAACGGTGAAAATAGATTAATCAAAGGTAATGATCCAGGAAAGGATCAGACTTACTTTCTCTATACTATGAAGAAAGAAAAGTTGGACAATGTTATCTTTCCAATTGGTCATATCCCAAAGTCAGAAGTTCGAATACTTGCTGAAAAATTTGATCTATCAACTAAACACAAGAAAGATTCAACAGGAATTTGTTTTATTGGAGAGAGAAACTTCAAAAACTTTCTATCCAATTATATTCAAATTAAGCCTGGTAAGTTTGAAACTCTAGATGGCGTTGTCGTTGGAGATCACACCGGTTCTGCTTACTATACTATCGGCCAGAGAAAGGGACTAGGTCTTGGTGGCCCAGGTGCTCCTTGGTTTGTTGTAGGTAAGGATACTGAGCGAAATGTTGTTATAGTTGAAAGAGGTGAAGATCATCCTGCACTCTTCTTTGATGAACTATGGGCCAATGAGATCTCTTGGGTAAGTAATGAGTTAGATCTACCTCTACCTCTTAAATGTAAGGCTAAGATACGTTACCGTCAGGGTGATCAAGCATGTACAATTACTGAAATAAAAGATGGTGTTGTTCATGTTGAGTTTAGTGAAGCGCAAAGAGCAGTCGCACTTAGGCAATCAATTGTTTTCTATGTAGATATGGAAGGTGAGGAAGTCTGTCTTGGTGGAGCTATGATTTCTAAAGCAGGGAAATCTCATTATGAGAAATCCCTGAGCCTTTAATTACTTTATAACTGTTTTATATTCTTTTTTAAGTCCAAGTGCCTTAATTGTCTTTCTGCCTACTTCTGTAGAGTGAAGAAGACCGTTAAACTCCTCAGTTAGACTCCTTGGTCCAATCGTGATCATCGTTACTGGTGTCGAAGTGTGAGAAGCAGTTGCCCAAACTGAACTTTGCTTATGACCTAAGACTCTCGCAAAAATATTTGATCTTGTAATATCACCATATGTATAGAAGGCCGCAAAGTCTTCAATATGAGGAACTTCTTTGAGCCTAAGGTTCTTATGATCAGGTCTATAGAATTCATTTTTAGAGCTTTTCATTAATTGTTCAATATCTTTATCTGAAAATGAATACTGCATATGAGACTCAAAGTGCTCTTTCATATTTTGAATAGAACGCTTAGCTTTTGGCCATTTCTCTACATCTCTTATGAGATTAAATGTCGATCTTGACTGCTTGTAGAGTTTGTCTAAAGTTGAAAATTCACCATAGTTATAGTTTGATCTATAGTCCTCACCTTTAAATTTTGCTCCACTCATCTTAACTGGCTTTAGAACGTCATAACCACTGTAGCTAAAACCAAAACCGCCTGTCTCATGGTCGGCAGTAACGACGAGGAGAGTATCCTCTCTTCCTTTCATCCACTTATGCAGAAGTCCAAAGAGGTCGTCTGCTCTAAGCATTTCGTGTAGTAGAAGGCCTGTGTCGTTTCTGTGACCTGCCCAATCAATTTGACCTGGTTCAATCATTAGAAAGAATCCATTCTCACTGTCTTCTAAATTATCTAGTGCTGCTGATGCCATCTCTGTAAGAGTAGGGATAACTCTATCTTCTTTATTTTTATTTTGTGTATTCCATATTCCGTCAGGCATTGCAGAACTTTCAAATAGTCCTAGGACTTTTCCTTTTTCTACTTTTTCTAAAGATTTTCTATCAAATGCTAATTGGTAACTTTTATTACTCGCGACCTCTAGAAGGTTTACATCATCTTTTCTTTTTGAGCTTAATGGAAGGTGAGAAGGTATAAGGCCTCTAAGTTCAGCATCTTCTTTGGCATTTTTTGGTAGAAAATGTCTTAGCCCACCAGAGAGCATGATGTCTGGTCCAACTTCCAGCATCTCTTTAGCAATAGCGTTCTCGTCATTTCTTGAAACATTATGAGAAGCGTAAGAGGCCGGAGTAGCATGAGTAATTCTAGTATCAGAAACTAAACCTGTCCTTAGTCCTTTTTCCTTAGCAAGCTCTAAGATTGTTTTTGAGACTTCCCCGTTGTGATCTAAACCTACAACTTCTGGAAGTGAATACTCACCTGTTGAGTATTGAGTAGCTGAACAGGAAGAATCTACAACGAGGTTTCTGCCTGGGTTTGTCATCACAGTACTCAATCTTCCTGCTGACATTAGTTTTTCAAGATTTGTTACTCTGTTAGTAAAGTGTGGCTCCTTAGAGTGCTTAGCAAAGAGTTGTAACATGGATAACTGCTGTGGACCCATTCCATCACCAATAACGAAGATGACATTTTTAATCTTTCCGTTAGTTTGGTAATAATCTTTCTCAGTTTTATTACAAGAAGAATATATAAGTAACATTAATAAGAATGGGAGAATTCTTTTCATCGCTAAACCTTTGTAAGTATTATGGTAATATATTACTTATTTTATATTACTTTTAAAGAGGTAATGGAATACGAGTTTTTAAATTTAATACTTTTTAACCTTTTCCTCATATCTATAATATAAAATTAGAGAATCAATAGAAATTAAGGTTATTAGGTAGAGATAGAGTAAATAATATTGGCCTATCTTGATTATTGTGGAACTGTAATATGAAATACGTATACATAGTATTTACAACATTATTATTTATTTATTCAAAACCATCTTTCTCTAGTTCAGATAATAGAGTTCCACCTGTCCTTAGGATTGGAACTATGGACCTAAGGCCATATGGATGGAGAGATAAGACTAAAGTAAAGCATGGAATTATTTTTGAAATGAACGAAGAACTAGGGAAAAGACTTGGGCTTCCTTATGTAAATAAAGTGATTCCATTTAAGCGATTAATCAAACTTCTTGAGGATGGTAGTATTGATATCATTTCAGCACAAGCTCATGAGGAAGTATTGAGTGTTGGTGAGAAGCTAGAGGTACAATTTGAGATTGATGTTATTGCCGGAACTCGAAAAAATTCTAATATAAAATCAATTCAAGATTTCAAAGGAAAGCATTTAGTTTATCACCGATCAGCTTCTTATAAAGAGCTTGAGGGACTACCTAGTCGTATCATCTATGTTAATGGCTATAGGCAAGCGCTTGGATTTCTTCATAAGAATAGGCATGCTGATGCAGCAATCTTCTCTGAGCCGGCGTATTACTATTGGATGAAGGATATGGGACTTTCTCGAAAGGACTTTGGAAATGTTATAATGATTACTCCCAATAAGAAGCAGTGGATTTTTGTAAGAAAAGATTTAAATATTGAATTAAAAAATAAAATAAAAGAAACCGTAAAAGAAATTTATAAAGAAGACCTCTATAAAAATCTCTTAGTAAAGTACGGTAAGAAC
>NZ_JBFGYP010000122.1:0-8620 GCF_041587335.1 Halobacteriovorax sp. | reverse complement strand
TTACTCCCTATACTGCGAGAAGAAATAACACAGCAAATAAAACACTCTAAATCTACAAATGATTAATATTTGAACTCAAAGACTTATGATATTTCGTATCAAGAAAGCTCATCAAACCTAAGTACGTCTTCACCTTTATTCAAGACCGTGACTAAAAATAAATCTAAAATATACATAATCTAATTCCTTACTCTTTACCTGCAATACATTCAACATCCACATAATTTAAATAATATTAAGGGTATTTTCTTAGAGGAGTTGCCTCTGAATAGTCTTAAGTACTATCGGCCCAATCAGATCAAAGTTTATTTTCCTCAAACATGTTACTAGAGTTATAACACTTTAATTATTCTTAAATAATCATTTAAAAAGTTTATAATATCTCTTATATCTTCTGGTGCATCAGGAACTTTTTTTCTAAAAGCTTTCCATGTATCACTAAAGTCTTCGCTATAGTCTTCAATTTCCTGAATTTCAGTTTTTCTTTGAGTAAATGTCCTTTTTATTGCTTCGAGTGCCTTTTCCTCAGCCATCACCGACTGTGAGGCTAGTAGATGGCAATCAAAATAATCTTTCATTCTAGAGTTTAGTGCCTTAAGACTAATTATTGCTTGTAGTTTTTCAGAAAATATAAATTCAGGAGGATAGGAGAGCAACATAACCCCACTTTTACCAATCAAGGGCTGATCTTTGTACTCTAATTGCTCTAACCCCATCTCATATTCATCGACAGAATCTCCTATACCGATGTCAACTTGAAGTTTGTCTTTCATTTCCCCTAATTTGACATCAATCTTAACCCTAAAACCCGGATATTGTTTATCACCATCTTCTAATGCTATTATTTTAACATTTTCATAAATAAATTCATCATTCAAATCAAGGCTTGCAATCTCACTAAACACAACTTTAATAGCTTCTTCTTCTCCATCAAGTTCCTTTAACAAAAAGTCTATATCCTTAGTAACTCTTTCTGTACTAATATAATGCTTCAAGCAAAGCCCACCTTTAAAGATTAAATTATCTCTATATTTTGAAATTGAAACTCTTGCCAGAAATCTCTCAAAAGTTAATTGTTTAAATAGCTCCGCATAAGACTTCTTATTTTGTTTCGCTATATTTTTTAACTTTTGTTTAATTGATTCCGCATTCATATTACAACCTCATCGCTTTTTGAGAGCCACTTAATACTATCTTGAAATACACTTTTTTTAATTGACGGATAGTCTTTAGCCTTAGCAATTGTTAGCTCTTTTATTATTTCGACTACCTTTGGTGATCTAAGTTTACTGGCCATTTCAAGTAGGTCATTAATTCTAACCTTCTCTTCATCTTGGTCCAAATAATATCTCAGAGATGTAATAGCTGTCTCTTCATCTAGGTATTTGAATGCATCACAAACACTTCTCTCTGGAGTTGTTATTCTAACTGTTTGCCCTGCAATTTTTTTCCAGATCACTCCAGAAGTAAGATTCCTTGGCCTAATTATTTGTATCTTATCCTTATCCTTATCCTTATCCTTTGGTATTGAGTAGTTGTTCGGAATTGCAAACCAATGAGATCTAGGAATTTCATCAGTAATATCCCAATAACTAAGGGCTGAGATTAGGCAAATTACAGATTCTTTAATTCCTTTAGAGTTAACTGCCATATCTGAAAATTGAAAATCTTCATCTGACTCAAACTCAGGAAAAATATAATAACCTCTACTAACTCTTTCAAGTTCACCTTTTTTAACATAGAAGCTAAGCATCCTTGGGCTGACCTTATAAACACCCGCTTCTTTAGTGCTAAAGCATTTCCCTCTGATTTCATTTTTTAGAATATCAATTTTTGACTTACCCATGTCTACTTCCAATGTCGATACTTATAAATGACATTATTATATTACACTATTCTGCAGAAAAAGTGTAACTTACTAATGTCAAAATAATACAGTGACATTAATAAATTACAAAACATTTTATAAGCTACTGAATTAACGATATTAAAGATATAGTTAACTAGCTAGAATTAGAAAAACCAAGAGGTACAGTAAACTCAACTGACTACCTAGGCCTAATTAGTCCTGATACATTTATGTTACTCGAAAGAGTTCTTAGTGATGGATCTGGAAAATAAATAAACTAAAAATAAATCTAAAATATTCATAAGCTAAATTCCAAGCAAGAAAGGCTTCTACTTTTTGCTTTTCTTTATTTCTCTCATCCTCTCTTTATATTTTAAAACTACTGCACCCTGCTCTTTGCCAGATAATCCTCTTGGGTACTTGCAAAATTCATATTTATACCTTGAACAGACATACTCACGTAATTCTTCAGCAGTAGAGTCATATTTATTATATAAGAATTGATAATTTCGCATCCATATGAAATAACAAGCCTCTTCGTACCTATCACAAGTAAATTTAAAATACTTTGAAGTTTCTTCTCCTCCGCGCCACTGCCACCCATTTAGATTTTCTTCAAAGTAAATTTGATCAAAATTCTCATAGGCGGAACTTCCGCATCCATTTAGAGCTGAATTAGTTAAATGAGACTTAAAGTATTTAAGATAAGTTTGAACCCCTTTACTACTTCTCCATCGTCTCTTTTTTTTAGAATCAGCCTTATCAGGAAACTTTATATTTGCTTTTTCTCTTATAACTTCTCTAAAACCTCTAGTAAAAGGCTCATTAGTGTTACAGACTCTTTCTGGATTCTTCTCCCAGTAAATATCGGCATTCCTTAAAAACTCTTCTTGAAAGTTAACTTCATGACTTATTAGATGTAAGTACCTTTCACATGCTTTTATATTTTTAAACGAACTATCTAAGCACTTCTCCTTTGGGTCCAGCATTAGATGCCCTACTACAAAGTCCTTATCTTTAGATCTAACTTTTGTTAAGACGTAGTAAGCTGGTGCCCATACTGGGTAGAAGAGAGTCATTCCCCAAATAGCTTGGCTATGAACAGTCCACTCTTTCTCTGTGAGATTATTATAACTTAGCTTTCCATATTCACTATAGATTGTTGGTATATGATTAGCCAGAATAAGAAATAACAAAATAAACTTCAAGGGAACACACCAGAGAGTAAAGTTAATTGCCTTTCTCTTTATTTTAGATAGATCAGTACCTTTTCTTTTTTCAAAGTAATACTTTATTAAATAAACTAAGAATAAATCTAAAATATACATAATCTAATTCCTTACTCTTTACCTGCAATACATGGATCATCCACGTCATCATCATAATAACCATCACATACTGCATTTGACTTGTTTTCTGTAACATGTGCCTCACTAAAGATGCCGGAGAAACTAATCGTCAAAGAGGAACCTAAGTAAGCATCTCAGTACTAGCGATAATTCCCCTCTGGACCCATCCCCCCTAGTATTATATAGAGCAAGAACACTCAGCTGTAATTGTTCTAGGTCCGTTAATTCCTTCATTTGTACAGCTCATTTGCATTGTTGCAGTACAATCTCCTACATGAGGTAAACAACTAGATACATCAAATCTATTTTTTGTATATGGCGAGCTACAGCTGTGAGTATAAGATGATTTAACTGGGGTAATAAAACATGCTTTATAAGGAGCTGCATCCCCTACAGTAGAACAATTAACACTCAAAGAAGGTGCTTCTTTATAAATCTCTTTACAATTTAGAGATGGTTCCCTATATGTATCTTCCTTTACGCTTCCGCAGAAGGAAACAATACTTGTATCGACAGGTGTACACCACTCCTCTTTATCAGCAACACAACACTCTGCCCCTTCGCAGAGAGGAACAACAACTGAGTTTGAAAAAGATTTTCCAAAAATATCTTCAATTTCATAATTAACATAAAGCGTTTTACTGTTATTTATTCCAGAACCATGCACTCCTGAATAACTTAAATTACTAATATCCATATTGGTCACGTATACATCTTCAACGACTTCGCCATCCTCAATTTTTACCTTTCTAATCCTTCCATCGTCCTCAATAGTCAAAGAGTTAGAAAACTCATCACCTACACTCACTCTAAACGTTTTTAAGTCTCCTTCAATATAGTTGCTGTATAAAGACTCAGCCTCTTCAACATGAAAACCTACTTTGACTTTACTAAAATCAATATTCAATCCTAAATCAACTCTATTATTTAAATTAAAGCTAGCCTCAGCGACTGAGATAAAGTCATCAGAGTCCTCAATAATAGGTGCTTTACAATCTGGCTCAAAATTTTGAGCAACAGTATTCATACTATCAACAACTATCCCCATCATGCTAACCTCTTCACCATTATACCTAGTGCCAGTAGCAAAATAATTTTCAGATAAATAAAGATCATCTATAGAGTGACCCAAAGTAGGTAAGGATACGCCATTTACAAATCTACGCATAACAGTCAATAAGGCTTGCCCTTCGACATTAGCAACTTCTCCAAACAAAGGAGTACTACTCACACTTGATGGCCCTCTCGTAATAGAGTAATTCCCACTAACTCCGGGCAAAGGAGTTATAAGTAGGTCTTCCTTTAAAAGAATTGAATCATTATTAGAAAAGAATGAAGTGGGATAAGGACTAGCGATATGTAATGCACCAATACTTCCTTTATAATCTTCAGATAAAGTTCCTACTCCTCCGTATGCCTCCTCAGGGTCGAACAATCTTACAAAAGCTTCATTAGAAAAAAGGTTTCCTTGTGAATGTGAGACAACCAAAACCTTGTTTCCATTCTCCAGTTGTGCCTTTATATCATGAGCCAACTGCCTTCCATCATCTTTTCTATAGTCTTCAAGACTCTTTGAGAAAAGTTCAGAGAAAGCCGCTATAAAAGGTTCTTCACCATTTATGGCCCCCATCTTAGAATACAAAGGTGCTGAATTAATACCTCTCGCGACTCTGTATATCGCTTCATTCTTATATTTCTGTTCCACATCTTTCAAGTATTGAATTTGATCTGCTGCCTCAAATAGATCTCCAATTAGCCAAGACCAATGGGTTTGATTATATGTTGAATCAAAACTTACAAACTTATCATACTTCTTAGATGTCGCTAAAGGGTGTATAAATGCTATGCGATCGACGGCACTATTCCCTGACAAATTTCTATATGTTTTTTCGAGATTAATCTTAATTAAATCTTTAGTCTTCTTTTCATTTCCATCTATTGTATTCACACCGTTAACATAATGAACATGCACTTTACTTTTAAAGCAGGGTGGAACAGTAGTATTAAATGAATAAGTAGATTCAATTAAAAAAAAACTAATCAATATAATCTTTATAGAGATATCTTTTGCTCTTTCCATATTTTCTTTCGTAGTAGTCATAAAATCTTTCTCCATACTTTCCAAAAGCTTTGCTTTTTTTGTCAAAGAATATCATTCTTAATTTATTAGAAATTCTCTCGTTAAAATGACATTGCTCTTCCAGGTGTAAATAACTCCATATCTCAATAACGCTGCCTGTACTACGGCCATTAAATTGAGACATGAATTTATTATGCTTTAAGTCTCTGGAAAAGGTATTATGAGTTTTATCACGAATAAATTTCATACTTATATCGAGAAAACTATATTTTAACTTAGAATGTCGACCAAACTTTAGTTCGCCTAAGATAAAAATACAGTTAAAATAGTGATTACGCTCTTCCCAATACTTACCATAAGACTTATCCCCCAAAGAATTTTCAACACTGAACTGAACTCTCTTTGCGTAGGTATTCAGGATTGCTCTCTCCTCTTCATCTAAATCTTCAAACTCTCTATTCATATAAATTTCTACATCGTCTCTTATTCCATTCTTATTTGTATCTGGTCCCTCGAGACTTCCAAAATTTACGCTAAACCATGATGGAAACTCTGGCTCTAACTCTGCGTTATACATTTGTGGATGATGTGTCAGCCACATATATGTATGAGGAAAAAAGTCTGCACATCGGTACGCACTAACTCCTAGAACTATGCAAATACTAATACGTACAAACTTGTTCAGTTTCTTCCATTTCTCTATCAAGCGTTTCATCTGTGATCATCTCCTTCATTACAGCCCATTTCTCAATTCTATCACGAGTATTGAATGACATGACGTCAATCTCTTGGATCAAAGTACTCACTTCTGTCTCTGGAACTAGAGATGCTATACATCTTACAGCTTTCCTTCTTTTAAAATATTTGCTATTCGTTACTACTGAGTCATCTAGACTTGAAATGAGTCCTAGATTTAATTTTATATACTCACCTAAATGTTCTTTTATAGAATTATTACCTTTGGCATATGAATTAACAGCTCTTTGAATATCATCTCTGACTCCATTATTATCTGCATCTATTCCTGATAAACTAATAGAGTTATCTTCATAAGTAGGCTGTGAAACTTCCATATCATAAACTATTATATCCTTCACAGTTTCCGATTCTCGTCCCTGGCTATCGATAATTACTAATTTAACGTTATATGTTCCTAAGCTCGGAAATGTATAAATAATGGCTGAATCTTCAGTATTTTCAATCTCATTACCATTCACAAACCAAGTAAACGCTGCAACCTTACGTCCATCAATCAAGCTCTCACCGGCATTAAGAATAGATTTACCACCTACATCTACAACGTATGTAAATCTTGCTTCCGGAAGAAGGTCTAGATTGTAAAACTTAACACTTTGAGAAACTGTTGCCATCTCACTAGAGTCATCGGTTATGGTTAAGTCAATTGTGTTCAGGTTAAAGTTATTAACAGGGATTTCAATAAAGCTTCCCTCATAAAAGTCTATTCCATTAACTACCCACGAATACCCTTCAATAGCACCATCATCTAAGCTTTCTTCAGCAGAGCATCGAACGACTAAGGAGTTTTCTTGTGTACAATTAAATTTTGCAATAGGAAGTATATTTACATAATAATTATTAACAAACTCTGCTTCCTCAATACCATCACTAACAACGAGTTTTACTGCAATATTTCCTCGCTCCCCATTTCTAAGAATATAGTTTAAATTAACCTGAGCATCATGGAGCTCGTCGTTAACATACCACTTATAAGACAAGGCATCTCCGTCTGGATCACCAGAGGTATTTAAGCAGCTCATCTCATTAAAATTAGTAAAATTGCAATTGAACATTGCAAAAGGAGTACTATTCCCCTTGACTGAGAGAGAGTCTGTCTTAATAGCCTCTGATCCAAAAATATCAACAACCTTCAAAGATACCTGATATACTGTATTCCCATTGATCATTATATTAATGTTCTTTGATTGATAATTCTGCCCATTAATTTCCCATAAATAGGATAGTTCACCTCCATCAGGATCATATGAAGAGTTTGTGCAAGAGAGATTATTGTTACTGATAGATTCGCAACTAAACCCTGCGTATGGTTTTTGATTCTCGATAACGAAGACCGTTCGATATTCCTTCGAAACTTCACCTTCATTATCAATGATCGAAACTTCTACATCCGTAACTCCACCAGTAGATATGTTTGCGGTAAAGCTCGTATCTGTGCCAGACTGGCTTCCTTCTCCCCAATCAAAGCTTGTATTTACAATGTAGCCATCTGGATCGTAGGAGTATGAAGAACAAGTAATTTCTTGAATTGAATTACTTTCGCAAAATACATCAACGACTGGTAATTGATTGATGAGCCCTATCGTTGTATCGCTTGACGATGATTCTCCGTTATTATCTGTGACTGTTAATAGAATTTCATATAACCCATTACCATCAAACGTATGGTAGATAGGACTTGAGTTTGTGAAGTTAAATTCACTTCCGTCACTTATTTTGATATTAAAGTTAGTAATATAACCATCAGGATCGTCTGATCCAGAGTAATCACACATAATCTCTTTTATATTACCTGTAGCTTGGCAATAGATACTTGCTATTGGAGACTGATTGACTGGATCTACGTTTTCCTCAATAGTTATTGAGTATTGTGATGACTTAGTCTCAGCTCTAATGTTTTTAACTGTAAGAGTCACATTATAAGTCCCTTCTTCTGCATATGAATGCTCAAAACTATCCCATGTAAATTCTCCCTGAAGAAGAGGAATCTGTTGAGAGTTTCCATCTCCCCAATCAAGTGTGATCTCAGATAGTTCAGAAAACTTATCGACTGCAACAGCTTCGCATTCTACATTTAATGGATCATCAACCTGTTCACAATTTAGGCTTGCTACAAGATTTTCAGAAGGATCAGTTATTACAACTTGAGAAGATTGTGTAACTGATAATCCATTAGAGTCTGTAACAGTAAGCTTTGTTACATAGACCCCAGGGTCATAGAAATGAGTGTGAACAAAGCTATCTCCAGAATAAAAAGAACCATCTCCATGATCGAAGACAACACTTACGATCTCAGCATTTGGAGAAATTGATCTATCTAAGTTAAATGTTACGTAAGGAGCGAAATCCTCTATTAGAATACCATAGTCAATGAGAGGAGGAAGAGCTGCTACCTCATCGCTTGTTACACTAATTGTTCGAATGGTCTCTGACAGACTCTCTTCTCCGTCAACTTCTTTTGCTACAATGAGCTTTATTTCAAAGTCACCTACATTTGAATATTTGTGCTTCATAAAAGCACTTGTTACATGGTTTACTTCCTCAACTGATCCGTCCCCCCATTCGATATCAATCCACTGAAGATTG
>NZ_JBFGYP010000121.1:0-8781 GCF_041587335.1 Halobacteriovorax sp. | reverse complement strand
GAAGCTTCCTTTAATTAAGGCAGGAAAGTCTGCGCTGTGATCAACATGAAAGTGAGTAAAGAGTATTGCCTGAAGATCTTCAAACTTTGCTCCCGATTGACTAAAACTCGTACTCGTTCCTGGGCCAGTATCTATAAGGACCCTTGCCTTGTTTTTGTACCAAATTATATAGCTACTAGAGTTACGCCCGTCATCTAATTCTGGGCCTCCTGATCCAAGGATTTGAAGCCTTACGTTATGACTCTGACATTGTGCTAAAGTTTTTACTGAGCTGAAAGCGATAATGTTTAGAATTACAATTATTTTTAACATGTGTTTCTCTATGGAAAAGTAGTTTAAGACCTTATTTCTAGAATATATATAAAGAGTATTATTGCGTAATAACATATCTTTTCAAATATTATATTATACATCTACCTTTTCGATATCTATTAAATTAATGTTAGAATTCCTAGGTGGATTTATAAGAAGGGAACATTGAAATTATTTTATTACTCCTAACTTATATAAATTGAATAACAAACTAGTATAATATGAGGTTAAATTGAATTCGGAATTTATATTTAAGATTTCTAAATATTGGCCAGTGCTAATTATTATAGTAGTTGTTACTATAAAAATTTATCGATCAAAAGTTTCTAAAAAAGAAATGGATGCTATAGAGGATATTGATACTATCCAATTCGTTGATGTCAGATCAAAAAATGAATTCTTAGCTTATTCTTTACCAAAGAGTACTAATATTCCAGTAAACGCTTTAAAGAGAGAGTCGATAAAGCTTAATAAAAATGTACCCGTTGTTGTTTTTTGTGTAACTGGTACAAGGAGTGCTATCGCTAAGGTTATTTTGCGAGCACTAGGCTTTGAAAAAATAATTAATGCTGGAACAGTCAGAAATGTTCAAAAATATCTAAAGAGTAGAAGTTAAAACAGTTCTATTTCAATTTTCCTTTGAATTTAGACAGCAAATTTCTGATACTTGCTTTCCTCCCATATTTTTTGCGAGAGAGCGAAGGGTACTTCTTAAGCTCTCTTCGATTGTTGGATGATAAATTGGCATCTGTAGTAATTCTGATATCGTAGTGCCTTTTTCAATAGCAAGAGCTAGGTAGTGAGCTAAGTGTTCTACTTGGGGGCCAACCATTTCAGCTCCTAAGATTTTTCCAGTAGTTTTCTCTCCATATACTTTCATTAAACCTTTTTCTCCTATCACTTTCGATCTTCCCATTGTGAAGTGATCTTCTGCAACAACAATATTTAGGTTATCTTTAACTTCTAACCATTTTTGTCCAACACTGATAACTTGTGGAGATGTGAAGCAAATACCCATTGGTGTTTTTCTCTTAAAGGATATAGGTTTTCCATTTAATATAGATTCCGCAACCATACGACCTTCATCAGAAGCCTCATGAAGTATTGGTCTAATTCCATTAGCATCACCCGCAATATAGATATTTGTTTCTGGAATATTTAAGTTGAGTGGATTTATATTGAGTGGAAGTCCATCTTTATCACATTGTATATTAATACTTTTAATCATAGTTGAAGGAACGTTACTTCTTCTTCCCATACTTACAAGGACTTTATCTACAATAACCGATTCAGCTCCGTTAGAAACTTCAATTCCTGTGTTATTTTTTTTAAGTTCAACACCAGATCCTAGATGGATTGTAAATTCATTTCCTATTTGTTCGATAGCTTCTTTTGCTACAGAGGGGTCCGTAATCCCTGCTATAGTATTTGATAAATCAAATGCTGTAACTTTTGAGCCTAGACGGTGGAAAGCTTGTCCTAGCTCTAAACCAATAGGTCCAAGACCTATTACAGCAAGTTTTAAAGGTATTTTTTCTAGTTCAAAAACCTCATCACTTGTAATAACTAAATCTCCAAAAGCTTTCCAAGCTTCTGGAACAAAAGGTTTTGAGCCAACTGAAATAATGAAACTCTTTGCTTTATATAGAACGTCATTTACTTTAACAGTATTTTTATCAACAAATATAGCTGTACCGTCAATTTTACTATCGCCGATATTTAGCAGGGCACGATTTGTTCCACTGACAAACTTATCTCTCATAGACCTCATATATGACATGACTTCTTGTGTATTAATTGATCCTATGTCTGAAGTAACTAAGTTTTTATCTTTAAGGATTTTTGCTCTATGGTAGTCCTCTGCTACTTGAATTAGGACTTTAGATGGCATACAACCAACTCTCGCACAAGTTGTACCATAAGAACCGGCATTTATAATACCTACATTTAGTGAGTGGCGAAGTTTTCCGAAAGCAGTAAGTCCTGCTGATCCGGCACCTAATATTAATACATCAAAACTCTTCAAATTCACTCCTTAGTAATACTATCAAATTTTTATATAGAATAACTTGATAGTCTATGATCTATATCAAATTAAATATCTTAATTTTATGTATAGTTTGGAATTAAAAAATATGATTATTCACTTTAATTCTTCAAAGTAATAAGGCTTTCTAAATAAGTGACCCTTTTAAATTTTTGTGTGCTCTTTAATATTCAAGATGTTTTACTTTATACTTCTTAAGCTTTCTAGATCTAGCCAGAATTTAGTACCAAAGTATTTGATGTTTTTGTTATAAATGGGGTTCCCTATATTTAGAAAAACTCTATTTTTAAAGTCCACTTTCATTATGTTTTCCTTATGATGCTTAAGAAATGTCTCATTAAAACTACCATCATTTATGGCAATAATAAGTCCTTCCTCAATTCTTTTTGCAAGTTCTGGATGCTTTTTTGATACAAAAAAGTACATAGGCATTGGTATGTATAAGAGTAGGCTCTGTTCAATTATTATTTCTTCAAATTTTTCTTTAATATTTTCATATTCTCCGAATATTTCATTTACTCCTCTAATGAAGTAGTCGAAGCGTCCAGCATTTAGCATTGTAAACAACCCTTCGTAACTGCTCCCTTCTACTATTTGGAATCCTCCTATGGCCTTTAATACTTGTGTGGTACTCCACTGTGATCCAAGACCTGCTTTTAAATTTATTAAATCATCAACTTCTTTAACATTTGAAAATTTAAAACGATCTTTTTCTTTTATTAATAGCAATCGGTAACTCAATAGGCCCTTTGTTAAAGGAATAAAAATAGGTATTGTCGCTTCCTCCCACTCATTCCTAGTTGGAGCATCATAAACATTTATAGTGCCCGTTTGCATCTCCCTTAAGGCCCTATCCCTTGACATTTTTTCCTTATGCGAAATTTCATAGGGACCATACTTCTTTTTTGTCTTTTCGAGTGACAATGTGAGTAATTCTGAAGCATATCCTCGACGAGAAAAGTCTCCACTTGGAGGAGAGTCTAAGTATATCTTATCTAGTGCATATGAATTTAAAGACAATAGTAGAGAAATAATAATTTGTTTCATACTTACTCATTATTTAGCTATCGTTTATGTTCTGCCGTCTAAAGTATCTATTTTACGCTAGTTTCACTTGATTTATAGATATGAGTTATCATGACATTTTAAGGCTATATTATTAATGAAGTTTGTGTATCATTTTCTTTTATACTTTGAGCTCTTATCTATTATAATTATGTATAAGTTAATTTATTTAAATGAATAGAGGTGTAGGATGAGAAAAATTATTATCTTTGGTAATTCTTCTTCAGGAAAGTCCACTCTTGCTAAGCAATTGTGTCTCGAGAAAGGTTTAGCACACTTAGACCTAGATACTCTTGCATGGGAGTTGACTTCTCCTCCAGAAAGAAGAGCTTTATTAGATTCAAAAGAAGAAATTTTAAAATTTATTAAAAGTCATAACTCTTGGGTTATTGAAGGTTGTTATTCTGACTTAATTAGATTTGCTTTACCAAGTTCGAGCGATATCATCTTTATGAACATTCCAGTGGACTTATGTGTCTCTAATGCTAAGAAGAGACCATGGGAGCCACATAAATATTCTTCAAAAGAAGAGCAAGATTCAAATTTAAGTATGTTAATCGATTGGATTAGACAATACGATAAGAGAGAAGATGAACTCTCTAGACTTGCTCATGAAAAATTATATAAAGAATTTAAAGGACGTAAGCACATGTTTACTGATAATGAGAATAGTATTTTAAGCCTGATTTAATTTTATGTGTATTAAAAGTTATCTATAAAATCGACTAAATTTGAATTCTCTATAAATGGATTAGTGTTCCCTTGTAGAGATCTTATTATTTCATTTCTTTCTAATTCTCTACTATCAACTGGATCTAACGTATTCCACTCTCTAAAGACAGACTCTTGATCTTGATCAATAGGGTAGTTATACCTAATGGAAAAATAGAACATTGCTCTTGCTACATTTCCTTTATGATTATTCTGAGGCTCAAAGCAATCTTGTGCATATTGATCAAACCCTTGAATACTTCCATCCATTTGCCAGTAGTCATATTCTGCATTACAGAATGGAAGGTTAGCTCTCATACTATTTGACTCTTTACTTGTAACAAATAAGTGGTGCATATCACTATTTGCTGGTTGCTCTTTTGCTCCCTTTGATTGAGGCCATGTGTGCTCTATATTTAATTTAAAGTTTTGAACATCTTTCTTTAAAGATAGTTGAGTAGGGTCTTTATAATATCTTTCCTTACATTGACTTGGTGTGTATGCGCTACAAACGACTCCATTGATATTATCTACTGTTGAGAAAAGAACATGCTTCACTACTGAATAGTCTAGGCCGACATGACCTTGTTTCGTGATCTCTACAATATTGTCACGAGTTAATGCTAATGAGTTAAGTGTAAGTATAAATATAGATATTGAGATTAGTTTTTTCATTCTGATTCAATATGTTACTTATGGTCAAATGTCTAAAACTATGGTGATTTTCTCTTTGATTTGCAGTCTGAAATTTCTAACGTATTAATATTCCATTTGATTAGAACAGGTCTTTTTTCATGAATAGAAGTATTCAAACACTTTATATTCTTAGAAGAACTTTTATATACAGCGGCCTTCTCTTTAAATAGTACAAGAAAACTTAGTTTTGACTCCTTTTTTATTGATGTCACTGTTACTTGGCCTATTGATTCTTTTGCATTAGTACTAATGGAAATAGAAAGTAGTAATAGGATTAATAACTTCATTAATACTCCCATTGATCCCACTCCTCATTAGACTGAGGAGATCCACCAAATTCAATCATTGTTTCTTGGGCCATACTTTCTTTATCATACTCAGTAAGCTTATCATTATAATCAGGCCAATAAGGATTTGTATTAGTAACACTGTAACTAGTCTTATTATAGAAAGCTGTGTTAGTTGGAGTAGGGTATGAGACTTGTTGAGTTTCATCAAAGTTGACATTCATTATACTTGCCCACTCTTTGGGAGTGATTGGTTTTTGTGAAATAGAAGGGTCTATAATCATTTCTTGAACCTCTCCATTAGCTCCTTCTACATATACAAGGGGAGCTACATGATATCCCCAATTCATTCCTTTTGCTTGGCCAGGTATTTGGAGGCTACCTCTAAGCCATGCCTTATCTACATGAACTCCCTGATCTTCAAATAGTCGTGCCATAATATGGGCGCGAGCGTAGCACCCATCAATTGTGTAATCCCAAGCTATGTCTTTTCTAAATGCAGCAAGGTCTAGTAGCTCTTGAGCTCTATCCATGCTTATAGTTCTTTTACTCATGACTGCAGTCTCTAGAGCTTTCTTGTAGGCCGGTGGAGAGTAATATGCACCTCTATAGTAGCATGAGCTTCCAGGTATCGATTCGTCATTTATATAGTTACTCTCTAATATACCATTTGCAATATCTATATATTGAAGCATAGAGGCATCTCGAAGGTCTTTTTGAGTCTGATCATATATATCTAAAAACTTATTTATAGTTTTTTGTTCACAACCTCTTAGATTATGAGACAAAGAGCTTTTATAGGCCGGCTCTTTAAGATCATTAAAGAGTCTTGGATTACCTTTAAATTTGGCAGGAACTAACATCTCTGGAGAAAAAACACTTGAATCACTCTCAGTGTAGCTTATGAGTTCATTTCCACTATTGTCATAAAGTCCTAGAACTGTATTTTCTGGTACAGTAAATTGATTACTCTTAAATCCAAAAGACTCGAGTTGTATGAAAAAAGAGCTCTTAGGATTTAAAATTTTCCTTTCAATTCCTTGTGCATCTTCTTCACAGTTAAGTAATGAGCAGTTTTCTCTATTGCTTCTAGTGCACTTAACTTCTTGACCATCTTTAAGCTTTATTCTGAATTTTTTAGATTTTATTTTTTCTTCAATACTTCTTTTCTTTTTTTCAATTTCAAGTTTTGACTCTTTGAAGAATTTATCGAGTCTTTCTTTTCCTGAATTTATTTGTTTTTTATCATTGTCTTTAAAGAAGTCATTATAAAGATATCTCTCATTATTTATGTAATCATTTAATGGACCTTGGTATCTAGGCTTCTCTTCTTCTTCTAGGTCATGTCTGTTAAAGCTTGCTGAAAAGATGGGGGTATCATTTTTATCTGAGATATAATAGACCTCAACAGGACTGTAAGCACCTTTAGAGTCCTTTTTTAGAGCAATGAATTCCCAGTTCTTATTCTTTATTAAAAAATTTTCACCTTCGTCATTTAGGCAATGAAACATCTCTTCTGATTGATCAGAAACACAGTCCTTTAAGTCACCTTCTCCCTCTATACTCACATTGTAGGCAAGGGTAGGTGAGGAGATCAAAAATGTGAAAATAAGTAGTTTTAGCACAAATACTTGTCGGTTCAGTATGAGTTTTATTTAAGTAACATTTTTATCATGTTGATATTATAGGAATATTTAAGAAGAGTTAATTGTCATGCTAAATTATTTTTAAGTAACTGACGATGATTAGTTGAATAAAGGAAATTTAATGAAGGTGCTTGTAGTCTCTCTTTTTTTAACTCTTACAGTCTCTTGTATTAAAGGGGATGCTGAGTTCAACGTCTTACGAGTTATAGAATCTGAATATGATTTAAATGACATAAGAACTATAATAGGTGATCACAGTTCTAGCTTAGTTCATTATTATAAATTTGATTCAAATTTTACAGATTATGGAAGCGCCGGACAAGACGCCATTGAGGTAAGAGACTCTGTTGATCTCAGTGATGGTATTATCCCTTTTGTTGATGGTCAGATAAATAAAGCTTTAAGTTTTGATGGTGATGGAGATCATGCAAATTTTCCTCTAGAGGAACTTGATGTTTTCTCAGTCTCTTTTTGGCACTATAGCTCTTCAGATGAAGAGAATGTGACTCAATATGTATTTGAGTCAGACAGATATAGACTTCATGATAGAGGTGGGCAACGAGTTCAGTTAGAAGTTAAAGGTACTTCGGGGACATCTCGATTTAAATTAGATAGTGCAGATGCCTTTAATGAAAATGAGTGGGTGCATGTTGTTGTCAATGTTAATTTATCAAATCCTTTTCCTGGAGATTCAACAGGGTTAGTTTCTATATTTGTAAATGGATATGAAAAAAGTGTTATTATAGAAAGTGAAGGAAGTGGCTCACTACCTAGTGATATCGTTACTTTCATCGGAAATGCAAAATCAGAAAGTCGTGATCTTGTTGGTATGGTTGATGAGCTTGCATTCTTTAACCGTGCTTTAACTGCTCAGGAAGCTTTGGCCATTTATACTGCTCAGTCTCAATTATAATTTTACTTTCTCTTACACAGATTCATAATTGTAAGAGTATTATAATAAGTGTCTGTGTTTAAAGTATGGAACATAATCTTGTATTGTTATTAAGTTGTACATTGCTTATATATATCTTTCTTTTTATTATACATACAAATATAAATTATCTTAATCATATATTAGATGTTACTTATGTATTATTTAATTAAGTAAAATTTTAGGAAGTAATGAGAACATTTATACTATTCATAATCATTATTTCTTCTAGTGTCCGATCTGAGGAGGTCTTGAATATTTCCTTTGGAGAAGAGCTTCCTCCCTGGATTTCCTTCACTAAGGAAAAAGGTATAATTTATAATATAATTAAGGATTGCCTCAAGGGCTCTAATATTAAGATTAAACCTATTTATGTACCATACTCTAGAAGGCTACCTGAGTATCAAGGTGGTCGTGCCAGTGCTGTATCAGATATAAGCCCCAATATGATAAAGACTTTCAAGTTGAAAGGATACTATACAGGAGAGCTTTATTCTTATGAGAATTTTGCATATACTCTAAAGTCGAACAAAATCAAACTTGAAAAAATCTCAGACTTATCTCAATACTCTTTGATATCTTGGCAGGGAGCTATTGAACATCTTGGAGGAGAGTATGCAGCAATGGCCAAAGCAAACTCTCGTTATCATGAAATATCTAGTCAAAAAACTCAAGTTAAAATGCTCTACTTAAATAGGTATCAAGTTGTGCAGATGGACTCACAAATTTTTGAATACTATAAAGAAATGATAGAGAAAGAAGGGGATATTAACACAAGTTTGGAAATAGAAAGATTTCCTCTTTTTGGCAAAAGTAGAAATGGTGTCCTGTTTAAATCTAAAAAACTTAGAGACTACTGTGTCAATAATCTTAAGAAATAATAGATTAAAAAAAAACTAATATTTTATATGTAGATATCTCCCTAGTCATATAGCATCCACTGACCACTATAAATTATAATACTCTCATTTTAGACACCCTATATCTTGTATCTCTTGATTCACATCCTAATGATTAAAATGGAAAAGTATTCTTTCCATACTTATTTCATACTTTAAAGTTATAATTTCTTAGTAATATCAAAGG
>NZ_JBFGYP010000120.1:0-8874 GCF_041587335.1 Halobacteriovorax sp. | reverse complement strand
TTGATTTTATTATAGATACCTTTGATAGAACTTGTTGAAGTTGTTGTCGTGGCCGTTGTTTCTGCTGTGGCTGTTGCGTCTGCAGCATTTGCAGTCATAACAGAAAAGATTGCCATAAGAGCAAGCATTTTCGTAAGTTTCATTGAATTCTCTCCTTCATAAAATCTAGTTCAATTTTTTCAATGGTCATTTGTCCCAATTTTTTGTTGGATTATCAATAGATTTTTGTCAGAAGTATGTTTCTTACTTGTAAATGTAAGAAAAAGTTATATTCTGACCAGTTTAGACAGGCATTAGATAGGTTGAAACTTAAATAATGACAGTTTGACACCATTTTGAGAATATTTTTATATGATGTTGAACACTTATCTAGCTATTCAAAGAGTAATTCTTACTATCCAGTACCTTTTGTACCCCTTATCGGTTGTACTAGGTCC
The DNA here is from genome assembly GCF_041587335.1 of Halobacteriovorax sp. Lineage (GTDB taxonomy): Bacteria > Bdellovibrionota > Bacteriovoracia > Bacteriovoracales > Bacteriovoracaceae > Halobacteriovorax. The sequence continues at coordinate 8,437 of NZ_JBFGYP010000120.1, read as the reverse complement.
GTTTTTCTCCTTTATAAAGATGCGTAAAGAGTTTGAAAACGGTGAAGTGATAGACTCGTTTAAAAATACAGATAGAGTTGCAACCCATTGTTTTCATGTATCAAGCGAGGGGGAACTCGAGCAGGCCCTACCCCTTATTCAGTATTTTCTAGACCAAGGTAACTTTATAGAGCTTGTCTATACTTCTAATTCTGTCACTAGAAAGTGCAAATTACTTGCTGCTAAGTATGAAAACTTGAATCTTCTTAGGATGCCTCTTTTGAGTTTTCCAAGTAATAGTTTTAGAAGGTGGGTTACTGCAAAGAAGCTCTTCATGTGCCGCTATGACTTCTTTAGCGAGCTTATGCTCTATGGTGCTAGAGAAGATGTAGATTTTATTCTTTTATCGGCCTCACTTAAAGGAAAGAGATTAACAGGTATAAAGAAGGCCTTTACTTTAGGTCTTTATAGTTGTTTTGATTACATTGTTGCTGCTTCAGATATAGAGAGACAAAACTTTCTCAAACTTTCCGCAGATTTTAATGTGACAGCTTTTGAATTTAGACTTTTACAAATCGCTTCTAGGCTTGAGCAATCAGAGTCTAAGTTCTTAGAAAAGAGGTCTTTAGATAATTACTTTAGTATTTTAAAAAATAGAGATGTTAAGAGTAATTTAATCATTGGTTCAGCTTGGGAAGTAGAGTTAAATATTTTCAAAGATATTGATCTAGTCAATAAAGTAAAGTCTGGAGAGTTTCTAGTCGTGATAGCTCCACACTCTTTGTCTAAAGAGTCATTACTTAATCTATCTAAAGCATTCAACACTATTGCTCCCTCTTTGAAATTAGTTAATGCCAATGAAGTTGACGAGTATAGATCAGGAGAAGTTTATTTTAATGCGACTCCAGGAATTCTACTTGAGAGCTACTCACTCTTTGGACATGTTCTTGTTGGTGGTGGACATGGAAGAAGTATACACTCTGTTTTAGAGCCATATCTTGCTGGATCTAGAGTGTATTGTGGTCCTAAAATATTTAGATCCACTGAGTTTGACTTTATAAAGAAAGAGTCTCCTAATGATGTTGTAGTTATTGAGAATTTAGAAGAAATTTCTAGCTCAATAGTTGATTATAATAGAGAATTAGAAATAGATAAGCGCGATAAGTTAATTAACTTTTATAAAAGTAGCTTTACTGAAATGATGGAACGTTTTTAATGTTAGAAAAAAATGTAGATATGGCCCTTATTGGCCACAATTATTTATCCTACCTATTAAGCTTTGATCTACTTGCTAAGAATAAGAAAGTTCTTATGCTCGACGATGAAAGACTTAAGTACGGAGCTCTTTTTGGCCGCCAAGTTAGTGAGTTAGAAAGATCTTTCTTAAAGACTTGGGGAGAGGATAGTAAGGTTGAGCCTTTTATCAACTTAGATAGATACTTAACTCAGACTTCTTTGCATTTTCACGCAGACCAATCAATTGTACATCTTGGAAGAAGTCCATTTGATAATTTAATGGAGCTTTGTAGAAAGTTCCCTCTCTTATTTTTAAAGCCAAATGGAGAAGTCGCTTTCACAAACACTCAAGAATTTAAAGATAAAGTTAATAGTGAGTTCTTAAGCTTTTGTCATCGTGTGGGTCAAAATACTTGTAGGTTTAGTAGTCTGCAAAGTATTTCTTTAGAGACATTTTTAAACCATTGTCCAGCAACGATTAAAGAGCTTTTTCTATTATTCAAATCCAATGTAGAAGAACTCTATATTCAAGAGAGTAAGCACTGGGAGTATAAGACATTTCTTTACTCTGCTAAGGCGTTCTTTCAAAGTCGTATGTCTTTAAAGTCTAGTGAGATAGAAATTTTTCATCTCTTTCACTCGTTAGTTTCTCCGTTTTATAAATTACAAGAAGATAAAATAAACGCTGAATTGAAAAATATTTTTGAAGAGCGAGGTGGTCAGCTTAAGAGAACTCATGTTCGTGAATGGAAGTTCTATAAAGAAAGCCCATGGAGTATTGAGCTCGCAAGCTTTGAAGGAATTATTCACCCCGCTCGTGTTTCTTTACTCGGAGGAATTCCTGAGAAGCTCCCACTAAAAGTTTTTCCAGATAATAAATGCTATAAAAATGTCACAAGCAAAGTATTGATTGATGAAAACTCTAATCTTCAAGATGGCATTTATATACTTTCTAAGAATAATCGTATTGGAACTAATTACGCACTTATAGTGCTTGAGAAGTCTGGGCACACATGTCATGTTGAGCAATATGTATTAAAAAAGAAGGGACAAAAAATATCTTTCTTCTTAAAGGATTTAACTTCTTGGCTAAAGAATGATCTTCGTGAACTGATTCCTGGGATTAGAAATTATTCTATTACTTCTGATTTTGAATTTGGCGATGAAGTCTTTGTGGCAGAGGGGACTGTTGGTAGGATCAAAAATGGTATCCAGCTACCTAAGAGAGTGCGTATTTATGATACCTCTAATCCAATCATTAAAAAGAAGCTAAATAATGTCTTCTATTTTGGACCTTATAAAGACTCACATCTAGGACTCTTCACTACACTAGTTGATATTAAAGAGACCCAGCAATTCCTTTAGGTTAAAATTTCCCCATGAGTTGTGGCCAAATTGCTATATAATGGTTGTATGATTACTTTAAAGTCCAATAAAGGACAAACTTCTGTTGAATATGTCATGTTGATCGCCGTTATGGTGACAATTATGGGCTCTGTACTACAGATTGTTAAGTCCTCGATTTTAGGTGACGCTCAAAATTGTGCTCCAAATTCGACCGCCATTGTATGCTCTTTTCAACGAAGCTTTAACGTTGAAGACCTTAGATACTTCACTATAAAGAGATAATCACCTACCTAATTCTAGGCTCTTAGGCATTGCCCGTTGTTCTATTCGTGTAAATAATACACACGCACAGCAATATACTTCCCATTTTCCCTCAGTTTGATATAAACGTATTAATTATGACTTTATGCGTTATTTTAAAAAAAGCAATGTTCTGTACATTTTGTATTGAACCTTAAGGAGAAAATTATGAAAACACGCCACACAAAGAAAACATTATTAATGCTGATGTTCTTTGGATTAACTTCACAGGCCGTTATGGCACAAGGTGATCCTCTACTAAGTGACACTGAATCAGTACTTAGCTCAGAGCAGATCGATATCGATGGATCATTCAATGCTCCAAAGCAAGAGACTGCAGCCGACAGAATGGCAAAGCTTAGAAAGAAGCTCGAAGAAAGAAACGAGCAAATGGTTTCTAAAAAGATTGAAGATATGCGTCTTCAAGAAGAGCAAAGACTTGCTAAGAAACTTCAAAAAGCATTTAACGCTCAGGCAATGGCAATTGATAGCGTTGGTACTCAACAAGCTGCACCAGTTAAAACTGTTGTTGCTCCTGCGCCAGCTCCAGCACCTGTAGTTAAAGAAGTAAATAAGAATAAAGTTATCCCTACTGTTGGTCTGATGACTATTAGTGGTGAGAATGGACTTGAGCTTGAATCAAGTGCAAATATAAATTTAACTGTTGAGAACCAAATCACTGACAGATTTAGTGTCGGGCTCTCGGTTGGTTATGCACAGATGGGAATTACAGATACTGCTAACCAGTACTCTGGCTCATCAAGTTATTATTATAATAATAATACTACTTATAACCCATATTATAACTCTGGTTACTACAATACTTACGGTCAAGGTAGAGAGATGGATTACTCAAGACTTAATCTTGAAGTAAACTCTAAGTTCTTTATGTCGACTTCAAGTACAATTAGACCATATGTTGGTTTAGGGCTTGGTTACAATAGACATAGCCTAGCATACGAAGATAACCAGCAGTATAACTACAACTCTGTAACACTAGGTAACGAAGACTTTTCTTCTTCTTATGTTTCAGGGGCGGCACTAGCAGGTTCTGAAATTCATTTCACAGACACAATTGGTGCAGTACTTGAATTTAAATACCAAAAAGGTTTTGGAGACTCTTTCAACTCTTCAAGCTCTACGACTTCTACAGGTTACTATAACCCTGATCAAGTAAGACTTGAAAACGTTGGATCAGCTATCGAAAAAGCTGACAACATGAGTCTAAATGCAGGTTTACTAATTAAGTTTTAATAAATAGATACTGGTCTGAAAAGGTCGGTGTTTATTGAAATTTTCTTCTCTTAGAAGGGAGAGTGGTGTGGCGCCTCTCTCCCTTTTTTTTTATGTTAAACACACCTTTTACTTCTTCCCCTTTATCCTATTTTCATCTACAATTTTCTCTATAATTCTTAAATAATTTAAAATTAGAGGAGTAAAAATGGCCATGAAACCAGTTTACATTATTGATGGCAAACGCTCACCTCATGCGAAGGCAGGCACAGATTTAAAAGATGTGGATGCGCCTTTTTTGGGAGCGTACTTAGTAAGACACATGATGGACAATACTTCTATTCCGTACAACGAAGTAGATGAAGTAATTTTTGGAAACACAGGGACTCCTGCAAAGTATCCAAATATTTCTAGAGTTATTGCACTTGAGGCAGGTCTAGATAAAAAGACTTCAGCTTATTCTGTACATAGAAATTGTGCTTCAGGAATGGAAGCAGTCTCACAAGCTTTTATGAAAATCGCATCTGGTAGATGTGATGTGATTATTGCTGGTGGTGTAGAGTCAATGTCGCAGATGCCTCTAATCTATAATAAAGAAATGACAGAGCTTTTTGTAAATGTCATGAAGTCTAGAACAGTCTCAGATAAATTAAAAGCTGTGAGTAGTTTTAGACCTCCATTTCTATCTCCAATTATTGCCATAGAACAAGGTCTTACAGATCCTTTTTGTGGATTAAATATGGGACAAACTGCAGAGGTTCTTGCAAGAGAGTTTGGTCTCACTAGAGAGCAACAAGATGAGTACGCAAATAAGTCTCATCACAAGGCCATTGCAGCAACTGAAGCTGGAAAGTTTGATGATGAAATACTTCCACTTTTATATGGTGAGAAGCTAGCTAAAATTTTATCTAAAGATGTTGGTCCAAGAGGAAACTCTACAGTTGAAGGTCTTGGAAAAATGAAGCCATACTTTGAAAAAAGATCTGGAACAGTTACTGTTGGTAACTCTTGTCCAATCACTGATGGTGGATCAGCTCTTATGTTTGCTTCTGAAGAAGCGGTTAAAAAATATAATTTAAAACCAATTGCAAAAATGATTGATTTTCACTTTCATGGTTTAGAGCCTGAGAGAATGGGGATGGGTCCACTACTTGCTATGGACGGTGTTTTTAAGAGAACTGGTCTTGGTGTAAATGATATGGACCTTTTCGAAATTAATGAAGCTTTTGCTGCTCAATTAATGGCGGTAACTGAAGCATCTAGTAATGCAGAAATAGCGAAGAGATTCGGTCTTGAAAATGCATTAGGTGACATTTCTGAAGAGAAGCTAAATGTGAATGGTGGAGCAATTGCTCTTGGTCACCCGGTAGGATCTACTGGATCAAGATTGATTGTAACTCTTATGCATGAGCTCAAGAGAAGAAAAGGCAAGTACGGAGTTGCTTCACTATGTATTGGTGGTGGGCAAGGTGGCGCCTGTATTATCGAAAATTTAATCAAGTAAGGTTTAATTATGGAATCAAAGAAAATAAGTTTTGAAATAGAAGAAAATATAGCTTATCTCGGTTTTGGTTATAACTGTGATAAGTCCATGACAACACTAGATGAGGAAACTCTTCAAGAATTGTCTGATAGATTAGACGAGCTTCATAAAGATAAATCTCTTAAAGGAGTTATCTTTTGGTCTCATAAAGATAGATGTTTCCTTGCTGGAGCAGATATCAACCTTATCTCATCAATGAAAACAGAGAGTGACGGTGCACATGGGGCCGAAGCGGGACAAACAATTTTCAATAAGATTGAAGATTTAAAAGTCCCTACTGTAGCAGCTGTTCATGGTGTTTGTCTTGGTGGTGGTCTAGAGCTATCTCTTGCTTGTAAGGCAATAGTGGCCTCGGATGATAAGGGGACTATGTTAGGTCTTCCTGAGGTTAAGTTAGGACTTATTCCTGGTTTTGGTGGGACGTATAGACTTCCAAGAAAGATAGGTCTTCCAAAGTCATTAGATGTGATCCTTACTGGGAAAATGTTAAAGGCCAAGAAAGCAAAAAGACTAGGTCTTGTTGCTGGTGTTTATCCAAAAGAAAGAATTAAAAAGATGGCCATCTTTCACTTTAGTGGTGATGAGAAAAAAGGTGGAATAAAAGAGTCTCTTGAGAGTATGGCGAGCGATAACTTTTTTGCAAAAAAGATTATCTTTCAAAAAGCTAGAGAGAGTGTTCTTAAGAAAACAAAAGGTTTCTATCAAGCTCCATTAAAGATTTTAGATGTTATGGAAGCTGGAATCATGAAGGGAAGATCAAGCTACCTTTCTTCAGAGTCTCAAGCTTTTGGAGAGTTATGTGTAAGTGAGCAATCAAAGAACTTACAGCATATCTTCTTTATGACTGAAATTGCTAAGAAGTACGCTGGTCCAGAAAGTTCTGGAAAGCTTCCAAGACTTAAAAAAGGTGCCGCTCTAGGTGCTGGTACAATGGGTGGTGGAATTGCTTGGCTTATGGCCAGCAATAATATGGCGCCTATCATGAAAGATCTTTCAACTGAGGCCCTAGAGCTTGGGTTTAAGCAGTCTTCTTCTAACTTTATGGGAGCTGTGAAAAGAAAGAGAATGACTCGTGATGAATTTGAAAGAAAGCAGAGATCTATTCAAGGTCAACTAGGATATGAAGGCTTCAAGAGAGTAGATCTTGTTATTGAGGCCATTGTTGAAAATATGAATATTAAAAAGAGTGTATTTACTGAACTAGAAGGTGAGGTTAGAGATGATTGTGTCATCACTTCGAATACATCTTCATTATCTGTTCAGGAAATGAGTACAGCTCTAACAAAACCTGAAAGGTTCGCAGGTCTTCACTTCTTTAATCCTGTTCATATGATGCCACTAGTAGAGATTATTACTCATGATAAAGTTGCTCCAGAAACTTTAGAGGCCCTTTACAACTGGTGTATGAAAGCAAAGAAGACTCCAGTCATCGTTAAAGATGGACCTGGTTTTCTTGTGAATAGAATCTTAATGCCATTTATGAATGAAGCAGGTTTCCTTCTAGAAGAAGGTGTTCCTATGAAAGACATTGATGATGCATGTTTAAACTTTGGTATGCCAATGGGTCCTTGTCGTCTTCTAGATGAAGTTGGGATTGATGTAGGTGAAAAAGTTGCAAAGATCATTCATGATGGACTTGGTGATAGAGTGAAGGGATCTCCTTTTTCTTCTAAATTAGTTGAAAAGAATTTCTTAGGAAAGAAAAATGGTAAAGGATTCTACATTTACGATAAGCGTGGAAAAGTAGAAGGGCCTAACGAAGAAGTTCAGGCAATGCTTCCAAAAACTAAAAAGAAAATGGATGAGACGGAAATACAAATGAGAATTTTCCTTCCAATGATCAATGAAGCAGCAACTGTTCTTGCTGATGGTATTGTAGCAAGTGCTGCTGAAGTTGATTTAGGTTTAATCTTTGGTATTGGATTCCCTCCATTTAGAGGTGGATTACTTCGCTATGCAGATTCAGAAGGACTAGATCGCTTAATTAAAGCGATGGAAGATAGAGCAACCTCTGTTGATAAGGATAGATACACTCCTTGTGAGTACCTGAAGAATTTAGCTACGAATAAGAAAAAGTTTTACGACGCATAATTAATGATCTTAAACTTTTGTCGCTATTTTATAACGTATATTTTTAAAGCAAAGACACGTCAGCGGTTGCTATTTTTAGCAATCGTTGGTCTTTTTATTTCTAGTTTTGCTCTGCTCGTTTTGCAGAGTACTATGGGTGGACTTCAAAATAAACTAACAACCAGATCAATGAGTGTTGATGGTAGTGCAGTTATTGAAATTCATAATCTAGAAAGTGATGAAGTATCGGCAATTTATAATGACTTAGTAAATAAGCAGTATAATCCAAGTCTTGAATATGAAATTGAATTACTACTAAGGCAGCTCAATTACATAACACCAGTAATCTTGCGTGGTATTGATACGAGTAAAAAACTACCTAAATTCTTGCATAAAGCTGACCTTAATGAAGGCGCTGTTGTTGGTAGTGATTTAGCCTACAAGGTTTCACTTATTGAAGGTGATGAATTTTCTTTAATCTCTCCTTCGCACGTAGATAGTTTAATGGATGATATTCCAAGGCTTATCCAAGTAGATGCTGCCAAGTTTGTTCGAACTGATGTTCCTGAGAGTGACATGTTCAACGTATGGGTAAGACTACCAGTTGTTCAAAACTTAATTAGAAAGAGGGCCGTAAATAGAATTAGAATTTATAAAGATATAGATTTTAGCTCTCTTAAAGAAGAACTTAAAAGTAAGTATGCTGACCGAGTTCGACTAGTTACATGG
>NZ_JBFGYP010000119.1:0-8953 GCF_041587335.1 Halobacteriovorax sp. | reverse complement strand
TTACATTAAAGTCCCTAGGGACAGAGCCTTGCACATAAGGTTGTTCCATATGTGCAAGACATATTTTATTTAGTTTTGGATAGTTTGCTAGAATATTAGTTTGAAAATAATCATCTAGAAACTTCGTCCTTTGTAGGACTGGGAGTATACAGGTATCGGTGAGAGTGAAACCTGAAGGATCGAATGTTGAACCTCCTGAAGCATGTTCTTCAAGTCGTCCAAGTTGTTCTTTAAATAACTTAATATTCTTTTCATAAATTTCTTTTTCCTTTGCTGCCATGGCAGCGAATTGAGTCATTGTTAGGGCGGAACAAAACTCAGACCAGGCCTTAAGCTTGGCCTTCTCTAGAGGATCTTTTGGGAGGAATTCTCCTCCGGTAATCTCATCTAGAAATTCATTGATGACAGCGCTTTCAAAAAGTATTTCATCACCAACTTTTAAGCAGGGTACCTTTCCAAGAGGAGAAACTTCCAGAAACCACTCAGGCTTATTATTCAAGTCGATGTGTGTGACTTTGTGTTCTATGTCTTTCTTCAAAAGAGTAATTATTGACCTTTGAACAAATGGGCATAAATCAAAGCTTATAAGTTCTAGGGTTTTCACTACCTCTCCTTATGAAAATCTAGAATTAGTATATGAGAGTTAAAAGTAGGCAGTGTTATGTCTAAGTAATTCGTTTGTTAAGATTGTGCAAACTTCTTCTAAGGTGCTATAACTCAGTCATGAAAGCACGTTTGACGCAAGGGGATATCGGCAGTCAACTAGTCTCTCTCGCAGGGCCTATGATCTTCGGTGTATTCTCAATAATTATATTCAACCTCGTAGACACTTATTATATTGGTAAACTTGGACATAGAGAGCTAGCAGCTGTGGCCTTCACATTTCCTATTCCTCTAATGGTAGGAGCTGTTGCCTTTGGTATCGGAATTGCCGCTACTTCATTTGTTTCTATGGCGCTAGGTTCTGGAAGATCGGATGAAGTATCCCGCTATGCTACTGATAGTCTTTCCATGGTTGTTATTCTCGGAGTCATTCTTGTCATTGTAGGAGAGCTTACAATAGAGCCACTCTTTCTCTTTATGGGAGCGCCAAAAGATCTCATACCACTTATCGCAGAGTATATGCGTGTTTGGTATTTATCTATTCCTCTAATTGTTGTTCCTATGACTGGTAATAGTGTAATCAGAGCAATGGGAAATACAAAGTTTCCAGCTATGGTAATGGCAGTTGCTGGCCTAGGTAACTTTATATTTGATCCAATCTTTATTTTTGGTTTTGGACCTATCCCTGCAATGGGACTTCAAGGTGCCGCGGTTGCGACAGCACTCTCTCGCTTCTTTACATTGATTGCAGCGGTCTATGTTTTAAAAAAGAAATATAATGTGCTCACAAGTCCGTTTATTCCTATAAAAAAACTCTTAGATAACTGGAGAAAGATCACTCAGGTTGCCTTTCCAGCATTCTTAAATAATTTAGTGAACCCAATTGCTATGCTTGTGCTGACTAAGCTTGTGGCCTCGCACGGAGAAATTGTTGTGGCAGGCTTTGGAGTAGGGACCAGAATTGAGGCACTCTTTTCAATTGTTCTAATTGGTATTGCGGCCTCTCTCTCTCCTTTTGTGGGGCAAAATTATGGGGCCAAGAAGTATTCACGAATTAAGACCGCGCTTTTTATGGCGAATAAATATTCCTCAATCTGGATCTTTATTTGTGGACTATTACTTATGTTCTTCTCTAAGAATCTAGTCTCTGTTTTTAACGACAATCCTAAGGTGATTGAAGTCGCTAGTACTTATCTAAAAATAATGATCTTCTCCATCATAGGGCTTGCTCTAATGCAAAACTCTGTGGCCTCACATAATTCTATTGGTAAGTCTAAGACTTCTTTATTGATTAATCTTTTAAGAATCTTTGTTATCCATATCCCTCTGGCAGTGATGCTAGGAAGTCTATACTCGTATGAGGGAATCTATTGGGCCGGATTTATCGCTAATATTCTGGGTGGATTAATCGGTACTGCCTTTTTAGTTAAGTTAGTTAAGAGTTTTCCAGAAGATAGCCCTGCATAACTGTATGTAATTTAGACACTTTAGCTTTGCAAATAATACATGGTTCACTCAATTTACTACTAGAAATGCTATAGTGGGCTGGAATTCATTAGGAGCATTTGTGCAGTTAAAACTTACACTTACATTCTTAGTTCTACTTACTTCATGCAGTGGAAGACTTGAGTCCATCTCATCAGAGAAGGCTATCTCTTCTAAGATCTTTGGTGGAGAGAGAGTTGATGATGGTAAGTGGCAGAGCGTGGTCTCTATTTCTAAATTAGGGGCCGATGATAAGGTTGATAAGAGTTTCTGTACGGGGACACTCATAGATGAAAAGACCGTTCTAAGTGCCGCCCACTGCTTTAAAAGAAATAAGCTTTACTATATTAATGGATCTGTTATCACTACAGATAATATCGATGCTACAGAAAGAACTTATACGAAAATTAAAGATATTAGAATTCACCCAAATTACTTAGGCGAGGACTCACCATTTGACTTTGCTCTTATTGACTTAGAGGAGAGTGCAGGAGTCGATGTAAGCAATTTGATTTCTCCTAGCTCTACAGGAGTAGCTTCTGAGGGAAGTGCTGTTGCACTAGTTGGATTTGGTAAGATTGAAGATGGAACTAATGGTGTAAAGTTTGAAGTCGAAACAAATATCAGAGAAGACTTAGGAGATGAGTTTATTGCTGGTGGAGATGGAAAAGATACATGCGCTGGAGATTCTGGTGGACCAGTATTTATAAAGAATAATAGTGGAGATTACGAGCTCTTTGGAGTGACTTCAAGAACGCCCGACGATGCCAATGCTTACTGTGGTGATAAGACTATCTACGGTAAAGTATCAACAGCTATGAAGTGGGTAAGAGCAGAGAAGATTATTGACCGCGCTCTAGAGTTAGATTCTCTTGAGTCTATTGAGCTTCTTAAAAAAGCAAAACTAGAACTTCCAAAGTACTTTAAAACCTATAAGCTTCTTGGAGAGCTCTACTTAAGAAATAATATGCTAACTGAAGCCGTTAAAAATTTAATGGCGGCATCTTCTCTCAATCCTCAAGACGTAAAAAGTCTGAATCTTCTTAGAGAGGTCTATATTGAACTAGGTAATGAAGAGGCCGAAATCAGTATCCTTAGAAGACTGCTTGTCCTGGAACCAAGTAACCAGCTGAACTTTAAGAGACTGGAGTCTCTTGGAGAGAGAAGCGCTGCTGAGATCGCTAGAGGGATAGGTTATTTTAAGATGGGAAGTAATCACTTCGCGATAATGGATCTTGAAGCTCATAAGGAAGATTCAAGTGCGGCCTTTTTACTCGCATTTTTGAAATTTAAAGAAATGGATAGTGAAAGTGCTCTTGAGCTTTTAAGAGGGATTCCTAGTGATGATCTTGCAATTGTAGATCTAAGAGATAGTCGTGGTGATACATTTCTTATGACGGCAGTATTTGAAGATAAGAAAGATATAATTAATGAGATCCTGCGCTTTAAACCAAATCTTAAACTCTTAGATTCTTATGGTAATAACCTTGCCCAGGTTGCCTGGTGGGCGAGAGGATTTGATCTCGTAAAATTATTTGTCTCCCTTGGGTTAGAGTGGAACCCAGATGATTACTTTGATCAATTCATGGTATTTCTAAGAAATGAATATATCGATGAAGTTAGATTTATGCTTGAAATGGGCGTAGATCTAAATATAGTAGGGCCAAGAGGCGAAACAGCGATTAATCTAGCTAGAGAAACTAAGAACCAAGAACTTATTGAACTAGTAGAGTCCTATGGCAAAGAAAAGAGTATTAAATAAAAGTAAGATATTAAATTCATCACTTATAACTCCAAACCTTAGACGGCTCACCGTCGATATATCACAATTAAATCACATAGATCTAAAAGACCGTGGGGGCTATATAAAGCTCTCAGTCCTAGATGAGAACTCTCAAGAAGTGATGAGAAGTATCTCAGTTGCAACTGTGGATATGGACAAGCAAGTGTTCTCTGTCGATTTTGTAAATCATGGTGGAGCAGGACCGGCCGCTAAGTTTGCAAGAGAAGCTAAAGTTGGTGATGTGATGCCTTTCTATGGACCAGGGCCTAGAAGAGATATCAATCAAGAATTAGATGAATTTATTCTAATTGGAGATATGACTGCGTTTCCTGCGCTAAAGGTTCAACTAGAGCTTATGAGTGAGAATAAGCTATCTAAGAGGGCCCATATTATCCTTGAGGCCAAAAGTAGTGAAGACTTCAATTACTTTAAAGACTTACAAGAAGTAGAGAATTTCAACTTCACTTTCATTGAGGGAGACTTCACAGCTAAGAAGCTTCTAGAGAAGTTTAAAGAAATCAAATTAAACTCAACTCAAAAACTATCTCTATGGTGCGCTGGAGAGAGGTTAGCTATTAATGAGATTAGGCAATATCTTAAAGAGCAGTCTGATCTAGATTTTGAAGAGAAGTACACTAGTAGCTACTGGCAGTGTGGACTCAATCAGAATGAGCACTCTAAAGTTAAGAAAACTGATCTTGTTTAAAATCAATATTTCTAATAACTTAAGGGCCGTCTAAATATCATACGGCCCTAGTCATTTCTTCACTGCAGCTCTATCTCTACTTACTTTGACATAGACTTGGGCATGCGAAATTTTCTGACACTATTATCAATTCTCTCTACCTTCTGTGGCAACTTTGCCCAAGGGGCGGAAATTGATTCATATAGAAATGTTGAGTTCCTAGCTGATGGTACAAGATTCTTGGATCAAAAGATTAATAGTGCACTAAGAAATGCCGTTGCTGAACTCAATGAAAATGAAGTCGTCTGTCCGGTTGATCCAGTATCAGCAGAAGAGACATACGATATTGTAAAATCTCATATCTCTAGCCCCTTTATCGGTCACTCAATTGCCGTTGATATTGATGAATCAATACCTAGTAATATGATTGTAAAAACAGAATTTGATTTTTCCGTATATTCTAGTATTACTTGGCTTGAGGGAGTTTCCTTAAACCTTAAAGGTCTACTTGGCGTGATGAATCTTGATGGTAGAAGAGTGGGCGTTGATAAGATTGGCCACTTCTTTGTTGAGGGCTTTGGATTTTTTAGGCGTGCATATATAAAAGAAGAGGGCAGTGTAGAGTCAGCCGTTAGATGGGGAAAATTTACTGAGAACTCTTACTTTGGTTTAACGACGACTGGTGTTTATTCTAATGCTGATTTAGTAGCAAATTATAATGGGATGAGATTTTGGAATATGCTCTTTCTCTTTTCTGATGATCCTGCTTTTAAAAATAAAAAGACTCGCTATAAATTAAGGCCATATCTAAAGTGTAATAATTCTAAGTGGAAGTTAAATAAGAGATTTGGAATTAGAATGTTCTTAGATGATAGTTGGGATGAGAGCTTAAACTGTAATTACTATGACTCAGAGAGAATTCAAGAAGCTGTAGTTCATGCTGAAGCTATTTACTTAGGGCGTAATAAGTTAATTGAGAGTGAGGGGCTAGTTTGTCCAAGAGTATCTAGGTCATGTCACTATGAAAAAAATAAGTACGGAGAGTTCGCAAAGGATATCTTACACGAATCATGCTTTGATAAAGAAAAGCAACACCGTGTTGATGCCGATGAATTTAATACTTCGATTCTTCCAATCATAAATGGAACTCTATTATTAAATGATTATACTGATTTAATTAATAATAGTGTTTATAGGTATTAAAGAGCAGTTAGGATGACGTCTATCAGAGCAGACTTCTTAGATTCATAACTATCAGCATCTTTTGAGAATTCAAGCTTACTCGCTTCATAACTCTTTGCCGCTTCTTCATTCTTATTTAAATAATCTCTAAGATCTAGAATATCATCAATTCTAGGATCACTCTTCTCATAGATATAAATTCTACTTAAGACAGTACCATCATCTTTACTCTTTCTTTCAAAGATCATTCTCTCAGGGCCTTTCTCTTCTTTTACAAGAGTTAGTCCAAGTCTATTAAATTCATCTTCAAAAATACTTATGCCATCAAGAGTGTGGGCAATGCAGAGTATATCTAAGACGGGAACTGCTTTTATTTTACTAATTGCAGTTGATCCAACATGATGGATATCGATGCAGTTATTTCTTAGAACCTTTTCCAGTGCCTTGCACTCCTTAAGGTAGAACTCCTTATACATAGGAGTATAAGGAAGAAATTGAATTTTACTTTGAGTCATCTATAATCCGTCTTTACATGTTTGCATTGTTTTAGCAGCATCTTCATCGAAACATACATGAATATGATTATCATGACCACGCATTCTTCTTGCCTTAGTTGTTCTTCTAATTGCAGGGTCGTTAAAGTAGATAGGAGATCCTCCGGCCTTCTCTAGAAGTTGAATAAATCTCTTTGTCTTGTCTTGACTATATCTCTCCCAACCGTACTTTAGTCCATTGGTTGTATTGTCATCATTTGCTCTAAATGGGCGAAGGTCAATACAGTCTCCAGATCCATGGGTGCTATGGCTTCTCCATGATTTAGGATGGTAGAGGTCTCCAAACATTGCTTTACAGCCAGGCTCAGTACATTCCTTTTCCCACTTCTTAAGCACTTGAGTAAAGGCACAAAGAGCATTTGGTTTTAAGTAGGCATCTGAGTTTGCTTTATCATCACCTCTGTAGTGAATACTTCCAAAAGGACCTGCTCCATTTTTATCTATTGGAACTTTGACGAGTTCTTTTCTTCTTTCAATAGGAGTATTTCCTCTCCAGCTTTGATGGGAGGGAACGACTTCTAGGTCCGCTAGTTTGAAGTTTGGATTATCTTCATTGAAGCTCTTAAGTATTCCACTAAAGGCATCTATTTGCTCATCTTTAATTGGAAGAGCTCCATCAAAGAAGTTACATTCTCTAAAGTTTACATAATTAGATTGTAGCTCATTGCTATCATCATCAATGACAGTCATTTCATATTTAGAAAAGCAAGTCTCTTCTTCACCATCTTTAAGCTCTTCATCTGGAATACAGCAGTTTCTTACTTTAAACTTTCCGTTTTCCATATTTAATTTAATATAATAATTTCTATCAGCATCAATTCCAGGAGTATCGTAGATAAGGGAATCTTTTTCTACTGCAAAAGTATATTCATCAACTGATCTAATACTTTTTAGGCTCATCCATCCCTTGTCATTTTTCTTAACTCTAGTTTGTCTTCCTGTTCCAAGAGCAACACTTTTTATATTGTCACTTGATCTACCTTTTGTTTTATTTTTGAGTTCATTTTCTGCTTTTATCGAAGGAACAGTTAGAACCTTTACAGGGACTCTACCATTTTCAGAGCCTTCAAATTGCTCATAGACTTGTGGGTCGATAAAGACGATTGATCCTCTTGGAATATATCTATCTTTAATATTGGCATTTTTTAGATTTCTGAAGTTCTCATACATCTTATCGCCCTGTCTGTATTCATCACTTACATAGAAAGGTGGAAAATCAACTAGGTCCTCATAGCATTCGTATTCGGCCATCGTAGTGTTAATAAGAAGTATGAATGTTAGAAAGAGTTTAATCGCCACCAGTTATTTCCATGTTGTGAGTGCATATATTTTCTTTGTTTTTATATAATTGTATTTTAATTTTTCCGCCGTTAAAGGTGTGGGCCTCATCAAACCACTTCATCAATTCGACGTTGGCAATTTTATCTTTACCAATATCTGACTCTAAGGTTTTGGAGTAGTCCTTTCCTTTAAGGTCTTTTCCAGTATAAGTGAACTTCATGTGATCTCCGTCCTTAAACTTCAGGCGTCCGTATTCACCGTCGTGGATGGAGAGAGTCATAGGGAGCTTGGTCCAAGATTTCACGGGGATAGCTTTCTTTCCGACAAAATTCATGCCACTTAGCTCCCCAAAAATTTCAGATGGGTGGCATGGTTCGGCCGCATGTGCTTGCAACAAAAGTAGGCAGAATGTAGTAAATAATAACTCTCTCACGAGAGTCTTATCGGAATATTTATGAAAAACTTTATAAGCTAAGCGACTGATATAATTAGTTTTACTTATTGTTAATTTATGAAGTTTTGAATTTGGCTTGTGAGGTCAGACCTAAAGTTGAAGGTGAGAAAGAGTGCAATGAGAGCGGGGGCCGCTTGTATAAAGAATATTTTTCTTGAGATACTAATTGCTCCGTAGCAACCGGCAATGATCATGCAAAGTAGAAAGAAGACAATAAACTCAAAGCTTGTGTTTCCATCTGTGTAGAGTCCGTAGAGGAGTCCGGCACCTAGAAAGCCATTGTAGAGTCCTTGATTGGCGGCCAGGCCCTTAGAGATCTTTGCTTTCTCTAGAGTATTGCCAAAGATTTTAAGTCCCTTTGGTTTATCCCATAGAAACATCTCAAGAATAAGAAAGTAGAAGTGGAGTAGGGCAACTGCACCAGTGAAGATCTTGGCGGCAAGAATCATAGAGTCATCCTTTGTTATCTCTATTTTAACCTACTTCTCATTTTTATCAAAATAGCTCTAAGCTCTTAAATAGACTTACATTTATGCTTCTGTTATAATGAGATATCACATAATTTTATGGGGGTGCCCTGGTTTCGACGGGTTTCTGGAAATTTTGTGGGCGTGCCCAGGCTGGTGTCCAAGGTCCTGGTAAAAAGGAGACCAAACCATAATTGCTGAATCTAACGATTACGCTATGCCAATGGCTGCTTAATAAGCAAAACCATAAAGCATGAGGGTCTTGCACCGATAACAAAAAGCAAGAAACCTTGTTAAGTCGGCAAATAAAAACGGGCTTGATGGAACTGCCATGTAAACCATCTCAAAAAACAAATGGGGTTTGCTGAGGTCGCGTATTTCAGACAGTCTTGTCTACTGACGATAACCGTAGACTACGCACGTAGTCCGCTCTATAGAAAGAAATTCGGACGCGGGTTC
>NZ_JBFGYP010000118.1:0-8972 GCF_041587335.1 Halobacteriovorax sp. | reverse complement strand
TGGGTAAGACTACCAGTTGTTCAAAACTTAATTAGAAAGAGGGCCGTAAATAGAATTAGAATTTATAAAGATATAGATTTTAGCTCTCTTAAAGAAGAACTTAAAAGTAAGTATGCTGACCGAGTTCGACTAGTTACATGGGCCGATAAGAATAAGAATCTTGTTTGGGCCCTACAGTTAGAGAATAGAGTCATGCTATTTCTATTTTCTGGAATGACTCTATTAGTGTCTCTATGTATCACTTCAGGGCTTATGATCTTTCTTGGAAAAGTAAAAGGTGACCTTGTCTCTTTTTGGATTCTTGGAAGCTCTAAGAATAGATTAGAAGTGGCCATGAAGATATTTTTAAACCTAACAACTCTCTCTAGTATAGTTGGAGGGCTTATTTTTGGATTTGGATTCTTGGCCCTAATGAAGGTTTATGCTCCCAATATTATGCCAGATGTTTTTGTTGATCGACAGATTCCTGTCTATATCACTTTTAAGGGTGTACTGACTTCGTTCTTAATTCCCTATGTGATTTCAATTGCCTTCAGCGCTCTGGCCTTCTTTCAATTTAAAAAAGATGAGAGCACTTATCTCGATTATGTCCGCTCTATTGGTTAATCTAGTATAATTAGCTAGTTATTCTATATACTCTTTTTATATATCTAATAATTAGATGATATATATTTTATGTATATCATTTACGAAAGGTGTTCCTATGAATATAAGTGGTCTCAACAAAACTTAAACATTGGGGCACTTATGAAGCTTATTCTTATACTTTCTACGCTTATGGCATTTTCTCACGTTCAGGCAGCTAGTTTTTTAACTGAAGCTCAGGCCGATATGGTTCTTGAAGCATCAGATAATATCTGTGGAGACACTTGGTGTGAAGGTGATTACGATTATTCATTTAATGCTTTTATTTGTGATTCTGAGACTAAGTCATGTGATTTAACTTTTGAATATATCTCTTACATCTTAGATGATGAAACTTACGACATTATTGGAGAAGAGAGAGCTGAGTTTACTTGTACTATTGAAAACCTTACTAGCTACGATCAAATGATTGAAATAAGAAACTCTTATGAGCAATTAACTCATGAACTTTATGAGAGCGTAGGTGAGTGTACTGATGAGTTCTATGATTTAGCTCCAGAAGTTCAATAACCTATCATTTAGGCCTATGTATCTATTTCATGGGCCATTTACCCAAATCTTTATTTAAGCTATATATAAGTCATTGATTTTTCTAAAGGTATTTATGAAGTCTGTAATTCTAGTATTATGTTTTATTTTTTCAGCTCAGCTTTTTGCTAAGAACTCTTTAACTCGATTTGAAGAGGCAAAGGCGCTTGAAGCTTTTGATAGTATTTGTGGTGATACTTGGTGTGGCGGAGATTTTAACTTTTCATTTAATGAGCTTGATTGCAATTATGAGACTAAGAGTTGTGTGCTTTCATTTGAATATATTTATGAAGTTTACGACTATAATTTAGATGAAATAACTCAAGAGCAAAGAGTCGATGTGACTTGCACAATTTCAGAAGTTATAAACTTCGATAGCATTATTTCAAGTTCAAGTAGAACTGGTGCTTTAACAAATAAGTTCTACGATGAGGCAACAGATTGTTTCTCAGAAAAGTTGTACATTGCTTATGATACTTTTGAGATGGATTGATGATTAAGGCCCTACTTGTATTTCTATTTTCTTTAACTGTTAGTGCATCAATTTTTGAGATCTCTCATGATGTTATTAACTGTAGTGTGAACTCTGATCGTTGTGATATTGAGGTCACTTTCTCTATTGAAGAAGAAGACTTTCTTTACATAAATTCATGTGTTGATATTGAGCCAACTTCTGAAGAAATTCAATACTGTATTGAAGACTTAGAAGTTAGGGCCAGCAGAGTATATAATAATCTTTAAATCTATATTCCCATTTTAAAAATATTTCTAATCCAATCTGTTCCATCGTAATAGGTCTTCTTAATATAGAGTTGATCTTTCGCCGAAACACCAAACTTAGCTAAAGGATAGCTCGTACAGCTAGATGGACATGCTCCTTGAATTTCAAAAAGTGAATTTGATGATTCATCATACTTATATAGTGCTGTGGTTGTAGAATTAAAGTTTAGAAGCATGTAATGAACATCTTTATAGATAATTGAATCTTCATGCGTAATATCATTACCAGCTGAAATACTGCTAATACCAAAAGAGCTATCTACTTTGTATAACTCATAGATTGAACCATTTGTTGCTCGGTAAATCAGTTCTCCAGACTTCGTTTTTGTTTGAAAAGAAGGGAAACTAGAGTCCGCTCCAGCTCTTATATCTGAAATTAGAGTTTCACTATTTGGAGTAACTCCATCATGTCTATAAATCTCCTCTCCATACGTTGTCGAATTATCAGCATTTGCGGTAAATACGAGTTGATCAGAAAGGATTTCAATAGAGTTTATATAAAGAGTGGCATTTGAAAAATTTGTCAAAAGAGTACGAGTCGTTCCATCATATGAGTGGAGTTCGTTTCCATTTATTCCATCATCTGCAACAAAGTAAATTTTATTATTGTGAAAAAAGAGCCTCGCTATGTTGGAGCTCAATGAACCTGCATAAATATCTTCTACTAAAGTGATCGTTTCAGATGTATCCATTTTAAACAGTTCATTTCCAACAGTCCCATCATTAGCAGCAAAGTAGAGCTCATTTCCTAGTATCTGAAAATTTGGAATTGATACAGATGAATTTGGACCAGGGTTTAAATCAAACACGAGATTAGTTCCTGCTTCGGTTCCATCTGTCGTCCAGATTTCAACACCCTCTGATGCAGTTGTAGCTAAGAAATAGACCTTTCCATTATAGTCTATAAAATTATAAGGAGATGATGAAACTGATCCTGGGTTTATATCTTTTAACATAAATGTTCCTGGAATTGTTCCGTCTGATGCCCAAAGTTCTGCTCCATTATTAGAATCATATGATTTAAATAATACTTGATTTCCTAGTTTATGGAGATCCCATGTTTGATTATTAGAAGGAGTAAGCATGGTATCGATAAAAGTCTCTTCATCAAATTGGTATACTGTTGTGTTGAGTGAGCTGTCTGAATTAACAATTAGAGTCTTGTCTCCTAGAACTGTCATATTGAATGTTTCATCACAGCTATCACCAAGTGAAGTTGATACTACACTTAAACTCTCACTACTTCGGTCAGTGAAGAAAATGAAGTTATTACTTCCGTCTGAATACTCTTTAGTTTCTAAGTTTGTACCTTTCTTATATGTTCTAAGAGATTTGTTATCTCTTGGTAAACCACTACAGTCAGAAGTGTCATAAGAAAGTACTATAGGTGAAAAAAATGATTCATTATTTCCTATCGGTAGCTTGATTGATGACGCTGTTGCAGGATTAATACAATTTGAAATTAATGAAGGTGAAGCGTTGTTATTTATTTCTTCAATACTACTTAAAGGCCATTGAGGATAGATAATTTGATACGATTTTCCAATACCTTTTGACATTGCTGTACATGTACTTGAAAAACTTGTTACATCATCTAAATTTGAACAACCATTAAATACTGTAGGGTTTTGTGAACCTAGACTCGTTGGAAAGAAGTTTGTATTGTTACAAGCTGTTTGAGACAGAGTAACATTAATGTCCATTGTCTCACCTTCAATTGATTTTACTGAACTATAGCAAGAGAGATTCCCTTCAAATGGAAGAGCTCCATCCCAATGAAGTGCATAGAACTTCCAGTTTCCCTGAGCAAGTTCAAGATCAATTCCGTCATCAGATGGAAGAATCTTTCTAGCAAAGGCCTCATTGGCATCTGTATTTCCACCATATAGCATAACGGGATTATTAAAGCCTGTAAGAGCACCTAGAAAGACCTTAGCTTCAGTTGTGGATTCAGATCGCTGAGGACCACAAGAGGTTATAAGGACTGTGAATACGGATAATAGAATCGCTTTTATAGATTTGTTCATAAGTCTCTCTTCGGGTTATGAACAATGATACTTTATAAACTTAGCTCATTTTGTTTTTGCGTAATTTCAATAGGATAGCAGATGCTATTAAGAGGGTGAGGAGAAAATATGTAAAGAAAAGTGGCCACTTATTTGGCAAATAGAGAAATTCAATGGTTTGAGCTCCTGTGGCCATTTGAACACCCATGCTAATATCATTGATTCTATATATAGGTAATTGATTCTCTCCGCTATAGGCCTTCCAGCCAGGTGAGAAATACCATGGGATTAGTAGAAGTCCTCCACACCTAGAGTCGGTCGAAATCTTAAATTTTTGTGAGTGATAAGAAGTTTTAATATCTACAATTTTATTTTCAACACAATTTGAGACTTTAGGAGGATTGTTGTTTTTAACGACTTTACCATTTCGTAAAGAAAATGTTGAATCTAATATATTCTTATCCCATCTGATATCTTTATTTTTTTGATAATCTCTTCCTTTATAAGTTAGAAATTTTTCTGTGGTTATTGAGTTTGTAACAATCGCCTTAAGTGGAGAGGCCGTTTCATGTCTATAGATGTGATATGGACCTTCATTCTTTTCATGTATCCAGTTTAGCTTATCTAATAATGTTTTTTCATCACTAGAAATATTCATTATTAGTAAGTGACTAACACCTAACCTTATAGCGTTTTCATTAATAATAATATTTTTACAACTAATCATTTTAAGGGCAGTAGAAGAAATATTTGAAGTTGAGTTCAAGGTCGCAACTCCAAATGCCCTAAGGTTTGGAATATTTCTATGAGTGTATTCACCTAGTCCATTCGGGCAAATCTTAAATCTCGTTTGCACATTTTGATAAGTCTTTAAATGATTTTTCTGTGTGATTATATCTTGGTCAATATATTTGAAGTCTGGAACTAAGAGGACGCTCTCAATTATTGCAATAGCTAGAAGTAGGTGAATATATTTTAAATCCTTTAATATGTGAGACTGAAAGTATGTCAAACAAAGAAGACTCACATAGACATATATTGTGAACTTTTCAGGAAAGCGAAGTTGATTTAAGAATGGAGTCAATGTTAGAGCTAGTTCAGAAAGGTAGAAGTATATTCCAAGTGAAAGTAGGAGAGTTGTTATTATTATAATTATAATTGGAATTGATATTTTTCTAGG
Organism: Halobacteriovorax sp.; assembly: GCF_041587335.1. Classification (GTDB taxonomy): domain Bacteria; phylum Bdellovibrionota; class Bacteriovoracia; order Bacteriovoracales; family Bacteriovoracaceae; genus Halobacteriovorax. The sequence continues at coordinate 3,833 of NZ_JBFGYP010000118.1, read as the reverse complement.
TGATTTATAAATTGTGTATCCACTTATTAATGAGAGTACTAGTCCTAGAGATACAGATTTAAACCAATATGACCCACTCTTTGGAGAGAAGAGGCCATTGGTAAAAAGCTCAATGATACGCGTTGGGAGAAGACTATAGGTTAGAGCAACGTGTTCAGGTTGACCGTAGTAGCGGGCCATAAGAGGTTGATGCTCTAGGTAGTAATATAGAAAAGGAAAGATACCCAAGAGAAAGGTTAGCACACCTAGAAGAGCTTCTTTTTTGGGTCTAGATCTGATGAGTAAATAAGACAATGTCGGCAGTAAAATAAAGAGAAGCGGATCACCCATTGAAAAAGTTCTAGATAGCACAAGACCTGAGATTAAATATCTAAGTTTTGAATTTTTCTCAATGGCCTCAGTGAATATATAGAGAAATACAGGAATCCAAATGGTTGACCAAAATGATAGACGCTGAGTGGTTGATAGAAAAATAGGTGCCGCTAAAAATACTAAGGGAAGTAGAGAAGAGATGACTGTTGTTGTTCTCTTTATAAGAAACTTGTATGAGAAATAATAAAATATAAGAAAACCAAACACAAAGTTAAGTTTGTAGGCCAAGGGGATATCAAAAATTAGATAATTAATTGCCTGTAGAGATAAGATTCCATTTGTTGGGTTAGTTAAGAGAGGCTCTCCTAATGAATTTAAGGAATAGATCAAACTAAACTTTGTAAAAAAGTAATCAGCTTCAGAGTAGGCAACCTGCAGAGGAGTTATGTCTTGAAATAACTTATCATTAAGAAATAAAGGATAGAAAAGTACTACACATAAGATAGCTGGAAGTATTAGTAACAAGAGTTTTTTGCTTTTTATCATTACATAGATGGTAAGGATAAGAAGTTCATATATCAATAAAAAAAGGGAAGCCTAGACTTCCCTTTTTTTATTTCAATCTAGTTTTGATCTTATTTAAATTTAAAACCTTTTAGTCCAGCAAAGGCATTGTTCTTCAGTGGAACATCGGCCTTTGGTGCAGATTTCTTTGAGTTTGATCTTCTAGGAGTAGACTCATAGTTAGATTTAAACTCTGCATTTCCATCATCTTGCTTACAAGATAGAGATATTCTACCTCTATCAAGATCAACATCTTTAACTCTTACTTTAACTTCTTGGCCAACTTTAAGTTCTTCAAGTGCGTTTTCTACAAACTTATCTGCTATTTGAGAAACGTGTAAAAGACCATTCTCTTTGATTCCAATATCAACAAATGCTCCAAATTGAGTGATATTTGTAACAATACCTGGGTACCACTCATCAACTTGAAGATCTGAAATTTTAGAAATATCTTTTCTAAACTCTGTTGTCTTAAATTCTGTACGAGGATCCTGAGAAGGTGCTCTCAAAGACTTAATAATATCATTATGAGTGTATTCACCAACTAGCTCTTTGAAGCTAGAGTCTTTTTCCATTTTTAATATATGCTCATTATTTTGTAGAAGTTCATTAACTGAAAGTCCATTTCCATTACACCAAGAGTTGATAGCTTCATAACTCTCTGGGTGAATAAACGTAGAATCAAGTGGGTTTACTCCTTCATATACTCTTAAGAAACCGGCCGCTTGTTGGAAAACCTTTTGTGAGAATCTTGAAACTTTTAATAATTCTTCTCTATTATCAAAACCTTTATTATCTTCTCTATATTTTACAACATTTTTAGCAACGCTTGGACCAATTCCTGAGATGAAAGAGAGTAGTGGCGCAGATGCTGTATTAATATCAACTCCTACATAGTTCACACAACTCTCTACAACACCGTCTAGAGACTTCTTCAGTCTTGTTTGGTTTACATCGTGTTGATATTGCCCAACTCCAATTGATTTAGGGTCAATCTTCACTAATTCTGCAAGAGGATCTTGAAATCTTCTGGCAATAGAAATTGCTCCTCTTACTGTAGGGTCTTTATCTGGAAACTCTTTTCTTGCGATTTCTGATGCAGAATAAATCGATGCTCCAGCTTCAGAAATCATAGTCGCTTTAACTTTTCCTGACTTTACTTGTGGTACATACTTCTCAACTATTGCTAGTGTCTCTCTACCGTAAGTTCCATTTCCAATTGCAATATACTCAATTCCAAATTGTTCAATCATTGCTTCAACAATTTTTGCAGACTCTACTACGTGGTTTTTAGGAGGGTGAGGGTAAACTACAGTATCAACAAGGAATTTTCCTGTATTATCAACTACAGCTAGCTTCACTCCTGTTCTTACTCCTGGGTCCATACCAAGAACTGTCTTTGCTCCTAAGTATGGTTGAAGTAGTAAGTTCTTAAGATTTACACCAAATACGTTGATTGCTGACTCATCAGAAAGCTTCTTAAGATCAGTTTTCATCTCTAGATCAAGTGATCCATGAATATAGTTATTAAAGGCCTTTTTAGAGCAGTCCATGAGTACATTAACAAGCGTTAGCGCTTCATCGTCGAAGTATTTCTTTTTAATTAATCCAATTGCAACTTCTTCTGGAAAAGAAACTTCAACCTTTAAAACTTTTTGAGTCATCCCTCTTCTCATAGCTAAGAAGCGATGTGATGCTTTAGCATCTTTAAGTTCTGATACTTTTTGTTCAAATTCAAAGTAGTCTTTGTATTTTTCGTAGTCTTTAATTGTTTCGGCCTTATCTCTTTTCGTAGATTTTAAAATGGCCTCTTTCCAGTAGTCAGCTCTTAGCTGTTCTTTGACTTCTGTGTCGTGAGCAAATTTTTCAATGATAATATCACATGCACCTTTAACAGCGTCGTCAAAGCTATTTACTTTCTTCTCAGCATTTATAAACTTAACGGCCTCTTTAGCAAGGTCCTGCATAGATCCTTTAGTTGATAGGATAAGCTCTGCAAAAGGAGCAAGACCAGCTTCTGTGGCCATCATTCCTTTTGTCTTCTTCTTTACTTTATATGGAGCGTAGATATCTTCAAGTTGATTGATTGTGTCTGCAGCAAGGATTTTCTTTTCAAGTTCTGGAGTAAGCTGTTCTTGTTTTTTGATTGTCTCTAAAATGAACTGTCTTCTCTTTTCTCTTTCAAGATACTCTTCATAAGAGTTTTGGATATCTCTAATCTGAACTTCATCAAGTCCGCCAGTGGCCTCTTTTCTATATCTTGTAATAAACGGTATCGTACATTCTTCATCAATTAACATTGTTAGTGCTGCAATTACTTGCTTAGCTGAAATTTCTGTATTTGTAGAAGCATATACAACTGCTGTTGAGTCAATCGCCATGATATGAATCCCCTTGGAGTCTTTATTGGTCTCTTCTTGAAACCATGTGTTATTTACTGTATTTTATTAGCAACATACGATAAATAGACGACCTCAATTTGACAATGAGAAACCAACAAAATGACAGAAGATATTCAAAAATATGATTTATTAATACTAGGTAGTGGCATTTGTGCTCAATCTATCTTGTTTGAACTTTCAAAAAGTGACAGATTCGATCTTGACACTTTACGTATTGGGCAAATCAGCAACGATCAATTGACTGCTCCATGTAGTCTGAATTCGACCAGTGTAGTTAGCCTTTCTGGAACGACTAAGGGGATGAGCCCTCTTGGTGACCTCATTGTTGATTCTTATCACTATACTGTTGATCGCGTGAAATGCGATTTTGAGAGCGATTTTCATCCTGCAAAGCAATATTTTATCTATGACGAGAGTAAAGATAGAGCACAGTTTTTAAGAAGAAATAAAGAAATAGTTGATCAGAAGATTTTTGATTTCAGTTTTCAAGGTAATTTAGAAGATTGTTTTATTTTAGATAATGAAAGTTTGATGAAAAATATTTCAAATAAAATA
>NZ_JBFGYP010000117.1:0-8977 GCF_041587335.1 Halobacteriovorax sp. | reverse complement strand
GGAGACTACTTCTCATTTACAAATGATCCAACAAATAAGAACACTGCAGATAACTCTTTTGCTTTACAGCTAAACTCTTCAATCGAATTCTAAAAAGTTTGCATTTATAAAAACAAAAAAGCTCCGAAAGGAGCTTTTTTTATCTAGATTGCATTAAAGGCATCGCAAATTGCGGTGTACCCATATTATACATGGATGATTGACTACTATTTTGTGCGTTTCCAAGGATACTAAAACTATCATAAGGAGAAGCCGTTACTGTTGACACAGAAGCAACATCTCTATCACTCTGCTCTTGTAACTTTCTTTGAGCAGCATCATAGTATGATTGATAATATGAATACTTTTGATTGTAGCCATCAACGTCAGCTTGAAGACTATTCATTTTTGATTCAAACATCTTTGTTCTCATACTTTGTGAGTTCTGCCAGTACTGACATCTGATTGGATTTTTCATTCCACCAAACATACTTGTTGCACAGTACTCTTGGTATTTATCATATTCATTTTGTTGAAACTGAGAATACTGAGTCTGCATACTTTGTTGAGCATTTGTATATAACTGTTGAGTTAGATACATAGGTGTAGACTTCCCTCGAGCTGCTTGTGACACAAAACTCCAGTCTCTCTTATCTTCAGATTTATATTTTTTAATTCTTTTTGCGATATTATTTTCTGCATCTTCCATATCTTGTTGCTCTTCACAATCAAGACAAACCTTAGAAAGCTCTGCAGAGTTTGTATAGGCCGTCAGTAGATCTTTACCAGTACTATGTAAGTTGTGTACCTTCATCGTCTCTACACCATCTGTCATACTAATTTCAGAAAGTCCTTCTAGAGCTCCTGTAACTCTTTCAATTCTATTTTCTAAAATTTCTCTTTCTTTAATACTTGCATCAGAGTCAGAATCTTCAAGTTCCTCGTACTTTGCAAGTGATCTTGCTAGCACCTCTTTTGCAGGTTCCGCGATTTCACTATTATACTTTCTTGATAGTACCTGAATCTCTTTTGCCAATTGTTTTGCTTTTCTCTTATGAGTTTTATTTGAAGGGTCATTATATTTTTCAATTTGACTTAGCTTTTCTTCAATCTCATTTGAAATATTTTCACTTTTTTCTTTAATGTCTTTAGTTAGAAGTCTTGCATATACATCTTGAATTCTATTTTGTAACTCAGAGCTATTACCTGTATCTTTTGTAATCAAACGCTCGATAGCATAGATATCACCTTCTTTTGCAGATTGGCAGGCAGCTCTTGCTAAATCCCACTGCTTGTCAAAGTCTGACTTAAATACAAACTTAGCACCATCAGTTGAATCTTTTTCAACACCATAGTCTTGAACTTTACTACAGGCCCAACCACCCTCAGTATCGTCAATCGTTTTATCGTCATACGTTGAGTAGTTATTGTCTTCAAATACTGGACTCGCAAAAAGAATCTTCGAGCTTTTATTAGGGTCCATATCTTCTTGCATTTTAAGAAATGATTTGGAGTAATCAAACTTTTCAGAGCTACTATCCATCTCATAACCAGAGTCTTTCTTCACTAGATACTCATTCTTAATTAAACATCTAGTAACCTTCTCATCCATAGTCATTTTACTAACTAACTCAGAGATATCTTTATCTTTCTCTTCTTCAGTTAAGAATAAGTCGTCTTTTGAAAACTCCTTCAAGTTCACAAACTGGATAATATGGTTATTCTCTCCGTCTAATATTCTGTTTACTTTTAGTGTTGCACACCTTGAAGCAAACTTCTTTAATTCTAACTTAAATTCTTTTTTTGAATGAGCTTCAATAATTGGTAATTCGCCACCATTTAAATACTTTAATTCGTTCATCGAGATAACATTGTTTTCTCTAACTTTTTCTCTACATTGAGCGACTGGAATCTTTGAAGTAACCACTGTGTCAGCACTGACGTTTCCTGCTCCAGGAGTATCTTTATTAGCACCTTTTCTATCATTCTCTTCAGAACCAACAACACTAATGTTTTTGATGGAAAACTCTTTTGCTAATACTGATGGTGCCAAGCTACCAATAGTTAGAAGTATTAAAAGATTTTTATTAAGGCTCATAGTTTATTCCCAATTATCATTTATGATAAAAAATTCTATCTCAGTTAGATTATCGGATGTTTAAATATAAACTTGAATAAAAGGCTTAAAGGTGTCTAAAATCAGACATTTAGACACCAAAATTTATTAATAAATTAGAATAGGACGCTTAGCAAGGATCTTTTGTCCTTTATCATTCTCCAGTGGGGCTTCATCTTCAACTGGAGCTTTCTTAGTATTTTTGGCAATATTTGCTTCTTCTATTTTCTTATACGTTAGAGCTCTTTTTTGTAGATTATCCCCTGTATTATTAAAGATATTTAACCCTAAAAAGCGAATATGGTAATTAACATGTCCCTGATCTTTTATCAGAATTTGCTTTGGAAGCTCATGCCTTCCATTAAATAAGATATAATCAGAGAAGAAGGACTCAACTTCTTCAGTGCCCTTTACCACCTTCATTCTTACTAATCTATGCTCTTCATTAGTAAACCTTGCTGTGACACCATTTAGATCTAAGTTTAAGAAAAAGTTTCTACCCTCTTTGATAAGCTTCAATGACTCACTTTCTGAGTACATACTCATTGCTTTAATTTCTTGAATTTTCTTTTTCTCTTCCTCATCCTCACTTTCAAGAGGAGATTTAAGCTCATCTTTTATTTCATCATTTTCTTTTATAGCTGTAAGGTACTTCTTATACCTGTCAAAGAGATCTACTTTTTCTTTATTCAATGAGTTCTTATTACTTACAAAGCTTTGAGAGTATCTTTTTAAAATGCTAGACATTGCTTCTGACTTATTTAATCCATACATCGTAAGCAAAGAATAAAATAAAGACCTTTCTACCAGCTCATCATTCTTAACTTTAGGAAGGAAGTTATTTAAATATAGAGTACTAACAATATCGTCATTACTCATTTTTCCTTCATTATACTCTACTTGTAAAAACCTTACTCTTTCGTCTGCTTCAATACTGAATATAAACTTATAGTATGAAGGCTTATAATACTCTTCTTCTGTAGCCTCTCTTTCAATCATTGCCTTTAAAACGATTAGATTACCATCGATATCTTGGCTATTTGGATTTCGAAAGAGTCCTTCAACACTAGGAGCAACCGCTAATGTACTAGTGGAGAAAGCTAAGAATAGAATAAAAGAGAGTATTTTCATTTTAAATCCCATAGGTTTTCATTTTTTCTTTAATTATATTAATCATTAATTCTTTTGTAGACTCATCTCTAAGTGCAAACTCTACTGTTGCATTTAAAAAGCCTTCAATATTTCCTGTATCAAATCTATCTCCTTCAAATATATGAGCATAGACTTCGTCTCTACCAGCAAGCATATTAATCGCATCAGTTAACTGATACTCACCACCAACACCACGAGGAATCTCATTCAAGCACTCAAAGATGTTACCTGAAAGAATATATCGACCAGGTGTTGCAAGATTTGTAGGTGCATCTGCTGGCTTTGGTTTCTCAATCATTGTCTTCATAAGAAGAGTTAGTTTTTTATCATCAATGAATTCTCCATCAACAATACCATATCTATAAGTCTCTGAATTAGGTACTTCCATAACTCCAATAACAGATTTCCCATTATTATTTTTTGAAACTTCCATCAACTGCTTAGTGGCCGGAGAATTACCTCTAACTATATCATCTCCAAGGATAACAGAGAAAGTTTCATTCCCAATAATCGGAGCGGCACAATTAATAGCATGACCAAGCCCTAACTGCTCTTTTTGTCTAACAGTTATGATTTCAATCATTGAACTAACATTTTGAATCAGTTCAAGTTCTTTTATCTTACCATTTTGCTCAAGAAAGTTCTCTAGCTCTAGATTTCTATCGAAATAGTTCTCTATTGAGCCTTTACCTGATGAAGTAACAAATATTAATTGTTCAATACCTGAGTCAACTGCTTCCATAACGGAGTAATGAACCATAGGTATGTTGATAATTGGTAACATTTCTTTTGGTGTTTGCTTCGTTGCCGGTAAAAACCTTGTTCCTTTACCTGCAACAGGGATGACGGCCTTCCTAATATTCACTATACTATCCTTGAGTAAACTTTTATTTGGAAAAATTATGAAAATTAGATTATCACATTTATCACTATTGTCCATCTGTCTTGCCTTTACGCTATGTGCTCAAGGTAGAATTTTGGAATATGAAACAACTAGATTAAAGTCTACTGCGGGAGCAGGGGCAGCTTCTCTACTAGTTGAGGAATCTATTTTTCTAAATCCTGCATCAATCTCATTTTTCAATGTTAGTACATTTTATTTCCAAAAAGTTAGTACTGAACAAACACCAGATGATGGAGAGGTTGCAGAGTCTGACGCTATAAGCTTCATTGCTGCAGATACAAAAGGTGCTCTAAAAGGAGCTATCGCGTACACTAAGCAAAATAAAGGTGAAGAACATAGAAAAACGATCGCTGGTTCTATGGCATCTCCTTTAGGAAAAACTGCTTCTTTTGGAGTAAGTTATCAACACATCACAGAGACAACTGTTGACGAATTTCATCAGTCCTCAGAGGAAGACTACAAAAAGTTCACTCTTGGAGTTACTAGAATCCTATCTCCTGAATTCACTATGGGAATTATCGCTGTTGATCCTCTAAGAGAAAGACCTCAAGATTCAAAAGCAATTATAGGCTTCCAATATGTTTTCAAAGATATTATCGCTGTTATGTTAGATGGTGGAGCAGACTGGAAGAATAACCTTTCTTCAACACTTGTTTGGAAGACAGCAGCTCAGGTTAAATTTTTAGATAACTTCTATTTAAGATTTGGTACTTATAGAGACAAGGCCATTAAAGAGCGTGGTTCAGGAGCTGGAATTAGTTGGGTTCAACCAAAGTTAACAATTGAAGTTGCTTTAAAGAATTCAAAGCTCGAAAAAGACACTGAGCTAGATCAAATTGGCGAGAAAGTGCAAGAGACTTCTCTCTCTATGTCATATAGGTTCTAATCTATGAGTGAGAATAACAATCCTCCTGAGGAAAAAAAACGACCAGAAGGAATTACAAATTCTTATAGAGAAAGGCTTAAAGCGCTAAAACAAGCGAGACAATACTCTGTTGCTGGAGATATCCCTAAAGCTGTTGAGAGATACTCAACATATCTCTATGCTTTAGCATCGTATTTCGGTGTTACTGAAGACAAGTTATCGCCAAGCTTTTTTGATACTGAAAAAGAAATATCAGAGCTACTACTTATTAGTCATGCTTACTGGGATCTATCAAAAGCATATGATAGAAGTCCAAACTTACACAAAGAATCTATTCGATGTTTAGATCAATTTGTTAAATTTACTAATGGATTTAAGTATCAGCATATAAATGCACAAATGTTAAAGAAGTTCATTAAAAGAAAACAAGCACATAATATGAAAGCATTTCAAAATGCTTACACAAAAATACAAGTTGATTCAAAGGGATGCTTCATTGCAAGCTATAGCTACGGTCCAGAACATACTGTTACAAATGATCTTAGGAAATTTAAGCAAGCAATTGTTAACTACCGACTAGGCTTTAGATTTGTGGAAGTCTATTATAATACTTCTCCAGCTATCATTAATTTCTTAGAAAAATCTGGAATCTTTGGTTGTTTACTCAACAAGGTTTTTATACGACCAACTTTACTATTAATATCAAAATCAGCAAGACACTTATAAATGGGAATAATTAGAAAACTTATATTAAAAGAGTGGTTTAGATTCTTTATAGGTTCTGTCGTTTCTTTGTTTTTACTAGTTTCAGTCGCTAATCTTATATCTGGATTTCTAAGAGGTAACGTTACTGCCACAGAAGTGATGATTAATCACTTTATTGAAATACCAGGATATCTAAATAAGATTTTCCCTGTCTCATGCCTAATGGCTAGTTTATTTAGTATCAACAAACTTAAAACGAGGAGTGAGCTAACTGCTATTTTCGCTTCAGGATATTCTCGTAAGAACTATATTATTGATTTAATGTTTGCATCACTAATTGTGACTATTATTCAATTTCTTATGAGTTCTTACGTTTCACCTTTTTTTAAATCCCATAGAGAAACTCTTATTTCGGAGTCGACTCATAAGTTTAATAATCTAAAAAGCCAGGGACTAAGGTCTTCCACTATTGGTAGTGGAAAGATGTGGTACAAGTCTGAAGACTACTTCATCTCATTTACAAATTATAATCAAATAAAGAGAGAGCTATATGACGTTACTATATATAAGCTTTCAGTTGATCACTACCTTGAAGAAATTCAAGCTGTAGATAAGATTTTTTGGGAAAAAGGAATATGGATTGGAAAAGACCTTATCCGTTTAGATGACCTTAATCAAAAATCATTCCCTAAAGCCGACAATAGTAAGAACAATATTGTTAATTTATACGAGACTCCTGAAGAGCTTAGACAAATAGAAGCAGATATAACTGTTTTAAATATTGTTAAACTTTGGGAGTACATAAAACAGCTCCGAAGTAGTGGTATTAATATCAATGAATACCTTGTTCTATTTTATGATAAGTTTGCAAACTCTATAATCTGTATTATTTTTGCAATTTTAGCATCAGTTTCAATCTTTAATCCCAATAGAAGAAGTAGCTCTTTTGGTAAGAATATTGCTTCAGTGTTTTTCTTCACTATTCTTTATTGGTTAGTTTATTCATACTTAATAGAACTTGGAAACAATTCTAAAGTAATACCCGTTGCTGCAACCTTCTCAGTTCCATTATCATTTACTATAATATTAATGTTCATATTTTCTAAAAATAGGAAGCTTTCAAAATGACTTCCCTTAGTCCTATAAAAAAACTTACTTTATTTTCAATTCTCTTAGTTTTATCTCTCTATGTTTGGGACATCGGAAACTTAGATGCCATCCGACAAGGAACAGAAGGCTTCTATCTTCAAATCGCAAAAGAGATGTTTGAAAATAATTCAATCTTAACTCCTCTTTATAATGGAGAGAACCACTGGTCTAAACCTCCCTTACAATTCTGGATGGCAAATATATTTTACTTTTTTGGAGGCGGTCCTAGTATTTTCTTATCTAGGCTAGTCATTGTATTCTTTTCCATCTCAACTATCGCTATTGCTTCACATATTGTCTCAAAGATTTTAGCAAAACCATTCTTACTAATTTTTGTATACATATCTGCTACGCTTGGGATGTTTAAGTACTCAAGAATTTTTATGATGGAAATGCCACTCACAATGCTAACAACTATTGGCACATTATATTTCTATCAATACTTAAATAATAAAAAGTACGCAATTCACCTAGCTTCTATCTTCTTAGGCCTCTCGGTGCTAATAAAAGGTCCAGTCTCTCTAGTTATGGCCGGTGGAGGTATAGGAGTTTTTCTTCTTATACAATGGTATATGTTTGGTTTTAAATCATCTGAACTAAAGAAGGCCCTTAAATGTCTCTGCTACTCTCTAGCAATAGCTTCTGTTTGGTTTATTGTCTGTACAATTAAATATGGTCACGAATTCATTGATTACTTCTTCTTAAGAGAAAACTTAGGAAAGTTTGCTTCAAAATCTTATCCTATTAGGCATGTTTTCCAAGGTCTAATTATTTTCTCACTCCCTTGGAGTTTATATTTACCGACAAGTATTGCTCAAATAAAAGACCACTGGACTGACATAAGAAATGATCGCTTCTTAATGTTTTCTAATTGCTGCTTCTTTGTATTTTTTACTCTATGGCTTATTCCATCACAAAGATCGCATCACTATGCGATGCCTTCCTTAATTTTCTTTTTGATCTCTAACTTTTCACTTCTAAATAATTATAACTTAAGTGATAAGAGGCAAAAAATGATGAACCTAGCAAACTATACTATTGCTGGATTAATGGCACTTACGGCTGCGCTCTTTTCATTTTTATTAGTTTTTAAAGATGTTAACTCATCAACATCTCTGACAATAAAAGTTATCTCTACCGTCTGCTTGTTAGTTATTGGTGCTTTTCTCTTTGTTAAAAGTAAGAAACAGATATCTAAATACTTCATTGCTCTTTTTGTTATTGGTAATTTATGGAATATTTTCATTCCATCTTTCATTCTTCCATATATGCCAGAAAGAGTAATTACACTGATCTCTACAAAGGAAGTAAGTGCAGCAGTCAGAAAGCCCTACTTTATTGAAGAGGCCCTAGAGAGGAAAATTCACTGGATTGGTGGTACGAAAATCAGACAATATATCCTTGAAAATAACCACTACTACATTACTCACCAAGCAACAGTAGAAAGATACAACTTGAAAGACCTAACAAACGTTGTAACTACCTGGAAAATATGGAGACGAGGAGTAAAGGCCAAGGACGCCATAAATGCTCTAAGTACTAGAAATATTGACCAGCTAAAAGATACTGTATACCTCTTAGAAAACAAGCCCTTAAAGTAGACTTACGCGCAGCTTCCATGCTATAAGGGCTCATGGAAAATTCAAACTTTTTAGACAATTACAAACTTGAGGGTGAACTCCTTCAAATCTTTACTTACCCCGCTCCAGTTCTCAAAAAAGTTGCAGAACCTGTAACTGAATTTAATGATGAACTTAGGACTCTGTGCAAAGATATGCTTTTTACAATGTATCATGCTCCTGGAATTGGGCTTGCTGCTCCACAAGTTGGAAAGAGTATTCGCCTCTTTGTCATGGATATTGACTATGATCGTGAAGAAGTTACCCGAGCAGACGGAACTGTCGATCATGTTCTCTCAAACTTTAATCCACTTATTTTCATTAATCCGGTTATTAGCAATACTCATGGTGAAGTTCTTTACGAAGAAGGATGCCTTAGTGTTCCAGGAATTTATGAAGAAGTTAAAAGATTTGAGTCAATCACTGTCGACTATCAAGACATGTATGGTGAAAAACAATCTATAAATGCAGAAGAACTACTATCAATT
>NZ_JBFGYP010000116.1:0-9067 GCF_041587335.1 Halobacteriovorax sp. | reverse complement strand
TTTGAACTGCATGTTTTCCAACAACTTTATGAAGGGCCGCATGAAGTAAGTGAGTTGCAGAGTGATTTCTCTTTATATCTGCACGAACTTCATTATCGACGATAAGCTCTACTTCATCAGTATTATTTAATTTACCTGAAATTACATTTGCAACATGTACGTGAACTTTTCCAACTTTCATTGTATCGATAATTTCAATCTTAGTGTCACCAGCCTGTGCAACACCACTATCACCTATTTGCCCACCAGACTCACCATAGAATGGTGTTTTCTCTGTAGTAAATAGAAAGCTCTCACTCGCTAAAACTGAATCGACACTCTCACCATCTTTGATTAATAAGTTTACCTTTGATGAAGCATTTTCAACTTCATAACCTACAAAGTCAGTTGCTGATAATTTTGAAACAAGCTCTTCAATCTGTTCTTGATCAGATGATCCACCCTTTCTAGAAATTACTCTTGAGGCCTTTCTATGTTCTTCGTAGCATTTTTCATACTCAGCATTATCAAGTTCAATCCCTCTATCAGAAAGATCTGACTTCAAAACATCTAACGGAAGACCGTGAGTCGTAACAAGTTCAAAAGCTACTTTTCCTGGGAATATTTTATTAGAACTTTTATTTTCAGAAAGTTCTTTTTCAATCAACTCTAATCCAGTCTTAACAGTTGGAATAAAGTCTTTTATTTCATTATTTAAATTATAAGTAATCATATCTTTTGCAGATTTAATTTGAGGGTAATAATCACTCATCATCTCTACAATAACATCTACCATTTCGGAGAAGTCTATTTTTGAAACTTTCTTTGCCATTAGAGCGGCAACGCACTTTCTAATCAAACGCCTTGGTATATAACCCTGACCTTCATTTGAAGGAGCTACACCCTCAGCTAGAATAAATACAGCACCTCTTATATGGTCTGTAAGCATTCTTGCTTTTTTCATAGAAGCTTCACTACCGTCAGAACTTAAAAGCTTATGAGAAATATCCATAAGTGGTTGCATAAGATCAGTTTCATAAACTGAATCATGACCATTCATTACCATTGCAAGTCTTTCTAAACCAGAACCCGTATCTACAGACTTAAGAGGAAGAGGAGTAAAACTTCCATCCTTCTTCTTATTAAGTTCCATAAAAACACCAGCATTCCAAATTTCTATGTATCTTGATACATCATCAAAATGTCCACCAGGCTTATACTCAACACCATAATCTGGACCACAATCAAAAAAGACTTCAGTACACGGACCACATGGCCCAGTCTCACCGGCCGGTCCCCAGAAATTGTCATCACCAAGCATAACAATATGGTCTGCTGGAACTCCACACTTCTTCCATGCCTCTACGGACTCATTATCAGGATCAATTCCTAATTCTTTATTTCCACCGTATACAGTGAAGTAAAGTCTCTTTGGATCAAAACCAAGTTCATCAACAAGTAATCCATAAGCAAGAGAGCAGGCCTTTTCCTTGTAATAATCACCGATTGACCATGATCCCATCATTTCAAAAATTGTTAAATGGTGTCTATCGCCAACATCATCAATATCTTTCGTTCTAATACATGGTTGAAAGTTACATAACTTCTTACTTGGCGGCTCTTCTTTACCTAAGAAGTAAGGCTTTAGGGGTGCCATTCCAGAGTTGATAAACAGAAGAGTTGGATCATTTTGTGGCACAACAGATGCTGCTTTGATCTTCAGATGATTATGTTTTTCAAAGTATGAGAGGAATTTTTCTCTAATCTCTCTAGAATTAAGACTTTTCATTGACTTAGAACCTTACGCAAGATGTTAAAATATTTAATTTAGTTATATAACAACTTACTCACTTCGCCAAAAGTTTCAAGTGAATATCTTAAAAAAAGATGATTCTTATAAGGTATTTTTTAAGGTGCAAAATAGATATTTTAAGTTTAGTATTTAGCACTAAATCTAATACTTAACATTAGCTTAGAAATAGCATCAAATAAATACTACTGAATAGGTATAAGGAGATTCACCCCATGGATAATTTCTATAAAGAACTTGGAATAAGCGCAGACAGTAAACTCCACGTTGACTCTCCGAGGAGCTTCCTCGTCGCAGAAGCAATAAGAAAAGGGTACGGAAGACTAACAGCAGACGGTGCTCTTACTGTTCTAACGGGAAAGCATACTGGAAGATCTGCTAAAGACAGATATATTGTAAAAACTGAAAATACTGCTGGCCCAGTATGGTGGGAGAATAACCTTCTTCCAATGACTACGGAAAACTTCAATGCTTTAAAGACAAAGGTCATCAATTACCTTAATCAGACAGGGTGCCTATATATTACAGAAAGATCAGTTGGGGCCCACCAAACTCACAATATCGGAGCGAGACTTATAACGTCTCACCCACAACATGCTCTTTTCTCTAAGCACTTATTTAGAGAGAAGACTAGAGAGTTTAACGACACAGATTATACAATTCTTCACGCTCCAGAACTAAAGCTAGACCCAAGTGAATTCAATACAAAGACAGAAACAGCTGTTGTAACTTGCCTAGATACAAATACAACAATTATCTGTGGAACGCTTTACGCAGGTGAAATTAAGAAAAGTATGTTCGCAGCGATGAACTACAGACTTCCAGAAGCTAAGATTCTTCCTATGCATTCAGGTGCTTCTCGCTTAGAGAATGAAGACGTATCAGTCTTCTTTGGTCTTTCAGGGACAGGAAAAACAACTCTTTCAACTGATGAAGGAACATACCTAATTGGAGACGATGAACACGGACTAAGTGATGAAGGAATCTTCAACTTTGAAGGTGGATGCTACGCAAAGACTTATGAACTTTCAAAAGAAACTGAGCCGGAGATTTGGGATGCTTCTAATAGATTTGGAGCAATGCTTGAAAATGTTGTTCTAGATGAAGAAACAGGTAAAGTTGATTACTTTGATAAATCAATTGCTGAAAATGGTAGATCTTCTTACCCACTGAGCTTTATTCAGGAATTAGAAACATCATCAAAAGGTAAAATCCCTAAAGATATATTCTTCCTTTGTGCTGATGCATTTGGAGTACTTCCTCCAGTATCAAAACTAACAAAAGAACAGGCAATGTTCTATTTCGTACTTGGTTACACAGCAAAGCTTGCAGGTACTGAAATTGGAGTAAAAGAGCCACAAGCAACTTTTTCTCCTCTTTTTGGTGCACCATTCATGCTAAGACACCCAAGTGTATACGCAGAATTATTAGGTCACTACCTAGATAAGTATGATATTAATGTTTGGCTAATTAACACTGGTTGGACTGGTGGTGCTTATGGTGAAGGAAAGAGATTCCCACTAAAAGTAACAAGAAAGATTATTAGATCAATACAGGCCAATAAATTAAATGATGTTGCTCTTGAGAACGACCCAATCTTCAATCTAGCAATTCCATGTGAGGTTCCAGAGGTTCCAAGAGAGCTTTTAAATCCACAACAAACATGGCAAGACTCTGCGGCCTATACAGAAAAAGCACAATCACTTGCTTCTTCTTTCCACAAGCAAATGGAAAACTTTGGAGATTTCTACAAAGAGAATATTGCCGGAGCACCTACTTACAAATAGACTTTATCTTAGGTCGCTTCGGCGGCCTAAGTCTTTTCTAATTATAACAGAGGTCTTTTTCGTTATTAAATGGACCCTCTACTTGAAAATCATCTCCATTAAAACTTATCTTATAAACAACACAATTTGGAATTTTAACTAACTCAGCCTCATTTGGAAGGTAGTGATGCATAATACTTCGTAGAGCTCCTCCGTGTGTGCTTAAAGCAACACTTGATGTGCTAGATTCAACTCTTATTTTATCTATAAAAGATATTAGTCGCTCTCTAACTTCTCCTCTCGTTTCACCACCAGGATAAGAAAATGTGTCGGCTTCAGGACCACCTTTATGAATATCCCAAAACTTTGTAGAAAATCTTGAGAGAAGCTCATCTATATGCATTCCCTCGACCTCACCAAAATTAGCCTCTCTGAGCTCGGGAGACTTTTGAATGGATACACTTCTATTTTCAAATACTATTTCTGCAGTTTCATGAGCGCGCAAGAGATCGGATGTAAAAACACGGTCTATATTAATACTGCTAAAAAATTCTCTTAAACTCTGTGCTTCTTTTCGACCTAGATCATTCAAAGGAATATCTGTATTTCCTTGAACCTTCTTCAATCTATTCCAGTCAGTTTGCCCATGTCTAAAAATATAAAACTCAATATTCTTCATATACTACTCGCCTCCTTCCAACTATGTTAAAATACCCTAAAAAAAAGGATTAAAATTGGAAGCATTCCCATATTTAAAAGCACTACATATTATCTTTATTGTAACTTGGTTTGCTGGCCTATTCTATATTGTAAGGCTATTTATTTACCAAACCGAAGCACAAGATAAATCAGACCTTGAAAAGAAAGTTCTAACTGATCAATTTAAAATCATGTCCAAGAGGCTATGGTATGGAATAACTTGGCCTTCGGCAGTTTTAACTCTCATATTTGGTCCTAGTTTAATACATATTTACATGCCAATCTCTGAGCACCCATGGCTCATTGCTAAGCTATGCTTTGTACTTTTACTCTATATCTATCACTTTATTTGTCACCGTATCTTCAAAAACCTTCAGAGTGATATCTATAATCTAAGCTCGACAAAACTTAGAATTTGGAATGAAGTTGCAACAATTCTTCTTTTTGCGATTATATTCTTAGTGATTCTTCAGAGCGTATTATCCATGTGGAAAGGACTTCTTGGCCTAATTCTGTTCAGTGCGCTCTTAATGGTTGCGATAAAACTCTATAGAAAACAAAGACTTAAATAATTGTCACAAAATTGTGATCTTTAACACTAACTAAGTAGGAATAGGAGATCACATGAAAAAGTTAATACTATTATCCCTTACAGGATTTCTTCTCGTTGGCTGTGTGGCCAATATATTTAATAGTTCTGCAGCCAATGAAGGAAAAGACTATAAAGACAGTCATTTATCCTCACTGGAAGTAGATAAAGTTGACTGGAAGTCCAAAGATAAGCAGTACTGGGCAGAGGTACTCACCCCTCTACAATATAAGGTAACCAGAGAAGCCGGTACGGAGAGATCATATACAGGAAAGTATTGGGACTCAAAAGTTTCAGGTACCTATGTATGCTCAAACTGCGGTCAGCACCTATTTTCCTCAGAAACAAAATATAAATCAGGAACTGGCTGGCCAAGTTTTTGGAAAGCTATTTCAGACACTGCAGTTGCTGAAAAAGATGATTCAAAATTTGGCATGACAAGAACTGAAATAGTCTGTTCAAGATGTGGAGCCCACCTAGGTCATGTCTTTTCTGATGGACCACAACCTACCGGAAAACGTTATTGTATGAACTCAGTATCACTAATATTAATCCCTAACCAAAAAGAAAAGTAATTATGAAAAGTAAAATGACTAAACTTCTGATCGTTGTAGTTATAGCAGCGCTATTATTTTCTACATACTATTTTAATTTAACTCAGTACCTCACCCTTGATTTTCTAAAAGATAATCGGGCCTTGCTTGAAAGTTACTACGCAAATAATACGTTAAAAACAGTAGCGATATATTTTATTATCTATATCCTTACGACTGCACTCTCTATACCAGGAGCAGTCATTTTAACATTGGCAGCAGGAGCAATCTTTGGAGTCGTTAAAGGATCCATTATTGTCTCTTTTGCAAGTACGATTGGGGCAACTCTATCTTTTAGTGCTGCAAGATTTCTTTTAAGAGATACCATTGAGAAAAAATTTAAAAAGGCCTTAACTAAAATAAATCAAGGCATAGAGAGTGACGGTTACATTTACCTTCTAACACTTAGACTTATTCCGGCCTTCCCTTTCTTTCTAATTAACTTAGTCATGGGGCTTACAAAAATAAAAATACTGACTTACTTTGTTGTATCACAAATCGGTATGCTACTGGGAACGATCATCTATGTTAATGCTGGTGCACAACTTGTAAAAATAAATTCAGTAAATGAGATTTTTTCAGCTAAATTAATTCTTTCATTCTCAATTCTTGCGATTTTTCCACTTATTGCAAAGTTCATTATAAGCTTTATCAAAAAGAGAAAAGTATACGCTCCATTCAAGAGACCTAAGAGCTACGATTACAATATGGTATCAATTGGAGCCGGTGCCGGAGGTCTTGTGACGTCATATATTGGCGCGACAGTAAACGCCAAGGTTGCTCTTATAGAAAAATCAAAGATGGGCGGAGACTGCTTAAACACTGGATGTGTACCGTCTAAAGCAATAATAAAGACAGCAAGTGTAGTACACCACTCAAAAAGAGCAAGCGACTATGGAATAAAAGAAATCAAAGTTGATTTCGAATTCAAAGATGTCATGGATAGAGTAAAGTCAGTAATTAAGAAAATTGAACCCCATGATTCGATAGAGAGATACACTAACCTTGGTGTTGATTGCATTACAGGAAAAGCTAAAATACTTTCTCCTTGGGAAATTGAGGTGAATGGAAAAGTCATAACTACTAAAAATATTACGATTGCTACAGGAGCAAGGCCATTTGTTCCCCCTATTCCAGGCCTAGATAAAGTAAAGTATTTAACCTCTGACAATCTTTGGGATCTCGAAGTTCTTCCGAAAAAGTTCCTAGTTATTGGAGGTGGTCCAATAGGTATAGAGCTAGCTCAATCTTTTCAAAGGCTCGGCTCTCAAGTCATTGTAGTAGAGATGTCCAATAGACTTTTAGCGAAGGAAGACCCTGAAGTCTCTGACTTTATAGTAAAACAATTAAGATCTGAAGGTGTCGAAGTTTTACTAGAGCACCAAGCAAAAGAATTCAGCTCGAACCTTATGGTTGCAGACTATCAAGGCAAAGATATTAGTATTGAATTCGATGAAGTGCTCATTGCAATAGGTAGACGACCAAATACAAAGGGATTTGGATTAGAAGATATTGGTGTAAAGCTAAGAAAGAATGGAACTATTGAAACAAATGATTACTTACAAACAAATTTTCCAAATATCTATGCTTGTGGTGATGTTGCCGGACCTTTTCAGCTAACTCACACAGCAGCCCATCAAGCTTGGTACTGTGCAGTCAATGGACTATTTGGAACATTCAAAAAATTTAAGGTTGATTACTCAGTCATCCCATGGGCCACATATACAGACCCAGAGGTTGCGACTGTAGGAAAAAATGAAGTTGCATGTAAAGAAGAAGGCATTGCATATGAAGTAACTAAGTATGGAATTGACGATCTAGATAGAGCAATTGCCGATAGTGAAGATCATGGATTTGTAAAAGTTTTAACAGTCCCAGGAAAAGATAAAATTATTGGAGCTACTATTGTAGGAAATCATGCGAGTGACTTACTACTAGAATTCATAAGTGCTATGAAGCATAATTATGGACTTAATAAGATTCTTGGAACAATTCATATGTACCCTACAATGGGTGAAGCAAATAAGTATCTAGCAGGAGTATGGAAGAGCGAGAGAAAGCCTAAGAAACTCTTAGACTTTGTTCGTAAATATCATTCTTGGGTTAGAAGATAAGTTATGCGTTAGGAATAAAGCTAGAAATACTATTCTGGCTTATTAACCTTTTTACAAAACTATCAACTTGAGGAGTGATGGATACAAACCTAATGCCTACACCAGCATTAGGTACTCCATCACTTTTTTTCCATACAACTTCTGCAGAAATCTTGACTGGAGAAATATCCTTTTCAACCAATACGTTGAAGTCATAGAATTTTCCAACTTCCGCACTTTCTATAGAAGGGAAATCATTTATAGAAATAAATGCTCCTCCAGTTCCAACAGAAACCTTAGTTAAGTCTAAAGTTACCTTTTCAAAGTCTTGATGAATTTCTTTACTCTTAATCATTGATTGATTACGTTGAATTAAGTCTTCTATAAAGTAGTTTGAAATTAAATCAAATATTTCATCAATCTTAAAAGGCTTCTTAACATATGCAACAGCACCATAGTTTAGTAACTCATCAACATCGTAATCATGATGACCTGAAACCAGAATAACAAATGGCCATATAGGGTGAAACTTTCTAATTTCAGAAAGTAATTCTACTCCATCTTTATTTGGCATTCTTATATCGGATATAACACAGTCAAATCTCTCTGACTCTAAGATAGGAAGTACATTCTCAGGATCAGTGACCTTTCTCACACTCATACCCAAGTTTTCAATTGAGCTAGCAAGAACCTCACACATGACTTCATTATCTTCCACCACAAGAACTTTTGGAGTTCTAGCAAGAGATTGAAATGTTTTCATTTTAGAGAATAGCTCTTTATATAAGAGAACTGCGACTTCACACTTATTTTCACATTTGGTTTTTCTGAAAATATTTTCAAAATGGTTTCGAACAGTTGAAGTACTTATTCCAAGAGATTCTGAAATTTGCTTAGTACTAGTCATCTGCTTAAGAAGTTGACCTACAACCTCAGTCTCTCTTGGAGTGAGGTTAAAGCTTGAGGCGAAGTTTTTTACAATTGAGTTTTGATCTAGATTTTCCATGAGTATATATTCATATATTTAGTGCTCACTTCCAAGAATATTCTTCTTAATATTTACTAAAAATAATAGACAAAAGTTAAGCTTCTAGTTCATTTAACCTATTTTCATAGTCTTGTAGAATATCTTCATGCTTATCTGTTATATTTGAGAGCTCTTCATATTCAATATCTAAGAGTTTTTGTAAAACACCTAAGTTTTTAGAAAGATCTGAAATCTTCTTATTATCGCCACTGGTACTTGCTTCTATGATCGATTCATTTATTTCATCTATCTTTTCTTCTTTAGCAAATATATCCGTTTCGAGTTCATCCATTCTCTTTTTTAAATCTCTAGTATCTTTACTTCTCAATGTAACGAGTTCGGCCCTTAGCCTCTTTAGATCTTTCTTAGAGTACTTATCCTTTTTAACTGTATCAACGCGAGCTTCACTCTCATCTTCCCATCCAACCTTCTCAAGAAACTCGTCATAACTTCCTTCAAAAATCTCTGCACCACCATCTCTAAAAACAACTAACCTATTGGCCAGCCTTCT
>NZ_JBFGYP010000115.1:0-9509 GCF_041587335.1 Halobacteriovorax sp. | reverse complement strand
AGATACTTTATAGCTCCCCCCACTACAGTGTGACCATCTTCACCAAAAACCATAAGACCTTCAGTTGATGCCATATAAGCAATAAAAATAGCGGCCCACATACCAAAAACAGCTTCAACTTCACCTAAGAAGTGATAGACATTCTCTCCGATTGAGCCTTTTGGATACTTATGAGCAAGGTGCTCAAATTTTGAAACGAAAAAAGTATGGAGAACTGCGCATACAAAAAGTATTGTCCCCACTAATTGAACGTTAGTTGGATTCACTTAACACTCCTAGTTGTTAAACCGAGCTCCGAGCTCGGATAATTAGATAATAAAACGTAACTAGTTAAATTTTAACCTAGTATTGAAAACTTAGAAATGAATTTTTTTTGAGGAAAAGTTGGGCCAAGGAATTTGGCCCAAATAAAAAAACTAACCGTCGTTTCCGATTGAAGCTACTGGACAAGCTTCCATCTGCTCAACGCATAACTCCACTTCTTCATCAGTAGTTGGTTGCTTCATGATATAAGCATTACCATCTTCATCTTCACCAAAAAACTCTGGAGCACCTGTATAACATACGTTACAAGCAATACATCCTTCTCCATTGTCATCATCTGGGTCCGTACAATACCAGGCACCAGCAATATTCTTCTCGTGCTTCATGTCCTTGTTGGCCATATCGTTCTCCTTAATCTTATCAGTTGATTATTTATTATATCAATTTTTTGCTAAAGACTATACCTAGAGGTGTATTAATTCAGTCAAATTCTTAATCATTTCAAGTATATGCTATACGTCATTCTTGTCACTTTTCTTTAATAATGGCAGAATGCACCTTCGACTTAAGTTAACCCAAAATTAAATGGAGATCATATATGGAGCAGAATGCACTTGATAGAGCACAGGCATGGGCCAACAATTCCTACTTTGATGAGAGTTTTAGAAAAGAAATCCAAGACTTAATTGATAGCGGTGATGAGAAGGAAGTAATTGAAAGATTCTATAAAGATTTAGAATTTGGAACTGGTGGGATGAGAAGTATCATCGGCGCAGGAACAAATAGAATTAATACTTACACAATTAGAAAGGCTACTCAGGCCCTTGCAAATGAAATCATTCGTTCAGGTAAAGAAGAAGGTCTTAAAGAATTTAAGATCGCTATATCATACGACAATAGAAGATTCTCATTTGAATTTGCTAAAGAAGTTGCAAGCGTGATGGCAGCAAATAATGTTCATGCATATATCTATAAAAGATTGAACCCAGTTCCTCTTCTTAGTTTTAGTGTTAGACACCATAAAGCTCAAGCTGGAGTAATGGTAACAGCATCACACAACCCACCAGAGTACAATGGTTATAAGGTGTTTTGGAATGATGGAGCTCAAGTAACTCCACCTAATGATTCAAATATAATTAATAACTATAACTCAATGACTAACTTCTCAAGTGTAAAGACAATGAATTTTGACGATGGACTTTCTCAAGGACTTATTCACTGGGTTGGTGAAGATGTGGAAAATCTTTATTTTGAAGCAATCAACTCTAAGGCCATTAATTCAAAAATGTGTACTGAAGAAGGTGGAAAACTTAATATTGTATATACGCCAATTCACGGTACTGGCTTTGTTCCATGTACTACAGCACTAAGTAACCTTGGTTTCACTAACGTTCAAGTCGTTGAAGAACAAAAGCTCCCCGATGAAGACTTTCCTACAGTGAGTTCTCCTAACCCAGAAAACCCTGAAGCACTTGCTCTAGCTGTTAAGCTTATGGAAGACACTAATGCTGATGTTGCATTTGGAACTGATCCAGACACTGATAGAGTTGGTCTTGCATTTAAGAAAAATGGTGAGATCGTTTATTTAAATGGAAATCAGATCGGTATTCTCATGGTTCACTATGTAATGGGTGGACTTAAAAAGTCAGGAGCAATGCCAAGTAACCCATACTTTGTTAAAACAATTGTTACTACTCCACTACAAGATCAAATTGCGGAAAGCTTCGGAGTTGAAACATTCAATACTCTGACAGGATTCAAATGGATCTGTGGAAAAATGAATCAACTTGAAAAGTCTAACCCTGAAAAGAACTTTGTTTTTGCTACAGAAGAATCATTTGGTTATTTAAACCATGAATTTGTAAGAGATAAAGATGGAGTAAGTTCAATCACTTTACTAAGTGAAATCTGTCTTCACTACAAACTACAAGATATGGACCTAGTAGATGCTCTCGATAAAATCTATGAAGAGTATGGCTTCTCATCTGAAACTCTACTCAACTTAAATTATTTTGGGAAAGAAGGATCTGAAAAGATTGCTAGGATTATGGAAAACTTTAGAAGCTACTCTGATAAAACATTTTGTGGCGAAGAAATCAGCTACTTAGAAGATTACTCGACTGGTGAGTCTAAATCTTTTACAGACTCTAAGCTATCGAAACTTGACCTACCAAGTAGTAATGTTCTAGGTTTCAACTTTACAAATGGAACGAAAGTTTACATGAGACCATCAGGTACTGAGCCTAAGATTAAATTCTATATTATGATTCAGGAAAAAGAAGGTTCATTAAGCGAAAAGAAAAGTAAGGCCCTTGCTAAGACTGATGAGTTTTTAAGCTACATCAAACAGCAAGCAGAACAGGCCTAAGTAGAGGTTAGAAATGTCAGAAAAGTCCAAAGAGTTAGCAGTAGTTTTAGTAAGTGGTGGAATGGACTCTCTTGTAACAGCGGCCATGGCCAATGAAAAGCATGAGCAAATGGCATTTCTACATTTAAACTATGGTCAAAAAACTCAAGAGCGTGAGCTTAAGTGTTTTAACGAAATTGCAGACTTTTATAATGTTCCAAAATCTCTTAGAAAAATAATCGACATTAGCTTCCTCAGCCAAATTGGAGGAAGCTCGCTCACAGATGACACAATAAATGTAAAAGACTACAAAGGTGACAGTGAAGAAATTCCTGACAGCTACGTTCCATTTAGAAATACCCACATCGTTGCGATGGCCGTTTCTTGGTCAGAAGTTGTTGGTGGAAAGAAAATCTATATTGGAGCCGTTTATGAAGACTCTTCAGGATACCCGGATTGCAGACCATCTTATTATAAGGCATTAAATAACCTTATTAAAGAAGGTACTAAAGATGGTGATATTGAAGTTGTCACTCCAGTTATCTATATGAAGAAAGAAGAGATTGTAAAAAAAGCTTTTTCATTAAAAGCTCCTCTTGCTTCATCTTACTCTTGTTATGCTCGTGGTGACAAAGCTTGTGGGATTTGCGACTCTTGTGCTCTAAGGCTAAGAGGATTTCAACTTGCAGAAGTTGAAGATCCAATTGAGTATGATCAAAGACCTAATTACTTATAGTCTCTGCTTTAGAGACTATTGTTAATAGACTTTTAGATTTGTTTATTTGATCTATATCTCCCTTAGCAATACTTAAGTCTAAGGCCTCAGCTAGCATCTCTTTTGCTAAAGAAACACAACGTTGTTCAAATTTACTTTTTGCATAAGACTCAAGGATTTTTCCTTCAAACTTCCCTATTTGTTCAGCATTAGATTCACGACAGATCTTTAGCGCATTATTGAAGAAACTATCCGCCTTTGAAAACTTTCTCATCCATACATATGTGACAGCTAATTGGATCTTAATAGAGAAGCATGAAAGCTTTTTCTTATGCTTTTCAAATAAAGCATATGATTTTTCATAGTAGTCTTGAGATTGTTCTAAATCTAAAATCAGTCTTGAGTAAAAACCAATATGAGAATAGATTTTAGCTCGCACTAGTTCATCATTTACATCTATCGCTTTATGGATAAGAGACTTAACCCCTCTGTGCATCTCATCGACGTCAGCAGGAACCTCTCTAAGGTCGGAGGCCATTGAATAATCCATATTAAATTCTAAATCTGCTATATCCATAGGCTACTTACAATCTTCTATATTTTTAAGTAATTCTCTAACATTTTGATGACCAGTTTCTTTTAACTTCTCATCAATTCCATTCTTAATTTCATATAAAACATCTGGGCCTTGAAAAATAAAAGATGAATAGATCTGACAGGCTTTTCCACCTTTTTTCCAAAAGTCCCAAAGGTCAGCAAAACATGATATTCCACCAACTCCAATTAAATCTAGTTCAGGACTATCGACCATCAGTTCTAACAACCTATCACGAACAACTTTACCTTTTTTAGAAAGAAGTTTACCGGATACTCCTCCAGCTCCTCTCTCTTCCATGATCGTTGTATTAGTAGCTATGATTCCACTAAGACTATATTCCTTAGCAAGATTAACAATTCCTTCCAAAGAGTCCAGAGGAAGATCTGGAGAGATTTTAATAAAGAGTGGAGTTGAGCAGGTCTTTCTCTCCTCTACTAAAGATTCAAATATCTCACGCATACTCTCATGTCTTTGAAGATCTCTTAACCCTGGAGTATTTGGAGATGAAACGTTTATGACTAAGTAATCACAATTGTCTTTAAAAGTTTTAAAGAGGCTTAAATAATCAAGGTGTGCATTCTCTGAACTAGTATCTTTATTCTTACCTAGATTTACTCCAAGTACTTTCTCCATTCTATCGCTACTTAAAATATTTTTAAGAACTTTACCTGCTCCATCATTATTGAAACCCATACAATTTCTTAGAGACTCTTCTTTTAGATATCGAAATAATCGCGGTTTTGGATTTCCTATCTGAGCTATAGGAGTGACTGTTCCAACTTCAATTGCGCCAAATGGGATACGTGCAAAAAAGTCTATCGCCTTAGCATTCTTATCAAGTCCGGCAGCAAGTCCGACAGGAAAGCTCCAATTCATTGTATTTAATTCAACTTGATATTTTTCACTATCTTGAAGGTTTCCCCCAAAGGCCTCGGCCATTGTTCGAGGGAAACTAGAGAGTGCTTTTATTGATAATTCGTGTGCCTTCTCAGCATCCATTTTAAAGGCAACTGTTTTAAAAAAATCGTAAAGCACCCTAAACGTCCTTAATAAAGTTGTACGAAATCGTTCTCGTGAACTGAACCACCAGTGTGAAGAACTGCAATTGATCCATCAGGTCCGAAGTAATCAATGATTTCAATTGTCCCCTTCACTGTCCCTTTAGATACACCAATTAAAGCTCCTGTTTCAGGGTCAAATATTTCTTCCCCTTCTGACATAACCTTAAGAATATCACCAATATTAAGACCAGAGTTTCTTCCAGCATTAACATATATTTTAGTTCCTACTATCTTTGCAACTCTTCCAACCCAATCAAGCTTAGAAGAAATACCTACAATCTTAGGGATCGCTTTTCTTACAGCAATCTGAACTACGTACCTAAGAAGGTCTCTTCTATATTGTAGTTTAGTCTCTCTATCTCCTTGAAAGAATCTAAAGCTACTATCATCAGCTGATGCTTTTAGAGTTTCTGTATATATTTCTTTATTGGCATTTACATCAAAGATACGTACTTCAACCTTTGATTCTGTATACGACTTAGTCTCACGAACAACACCAATTTCATCAACTTTTTCTCTAATTCTTGCATCAATGATTCGACCAAAGAGAACAAAGTTTAATCCTGCGACTTTTGCTTTCCTTGAAAGTTGTACAAGCTTTACTCCACCGCCTGTATAAATCTCTTTAGAAGATCCAAATATTTTCTTGGCCATTGGGTCAACAACAAATTGTCCTGTTCTAGATAACTCTCTTCTAAACTCTTCTGTAGCTGTTACACCTAAATCCTCTCCACCATACGGAGACTCGTTGAAGAATGTTAGAAGTGCTACCCTCTTTTTTATTCCATTAAAGAACGTTCTAGGCTCTTGTCTAGGTCTTTGACCGTGAGAGGTTCTTTCAATTGTATTTAAACTGCATGACGCAAGAGTTGTACTGATACAAACTAATGTGAAGACCTTCTTGATTGATATTCTCACAATTCTATCCTTGTCCATTTTCTTTCATAATCTGTGTTGAACCATCTTTATCAACGAGATTTATTAAAAATGGATTCTCCTCATTTTGAAAAAAGATTGTTTTTTGATTATCAACTTCAAGCCCTTTAGTTCTTAATAACGTTCCCTTTAAATCTTCAGAAGACCCTTTAAAGAAAACTCTAAGCTGAGCTCTATCTCTGTTAAATGAATCAATTTCAACCTTTAAACTGTGAGTTAAGCCTATTGAAGAAAGATACTTCTCTACTTCATCAATTTGTCTAACTGAACTCGCACCAACAACATCGACTCTAAAACTTTTTCGACCTAGAGGAAAATGTGAAATATCTCTAACAAGACCTTCCCATTTAGCAACAGGTAAACGATAGACAAGACTTGCTGAATTACTTGATAAGTCTTTTTCTGTAGAAAATGTAGCTTCTTCACTAATGAAATCATAGTGAGACGCTAACCTATTTGATTTTAAGTCAAAGAGTAAGTACTCTCCACCGAAGTCAAAAGTTCTTTTCTTAAAAGTCTGATCTTCAGAAATTTTTCGAACATTCACTTTAACTTTCATCCACAAAGAATCTTTCAACTCATCATCAACAGAGATGATCGCTCTTTCTTGATCTCTCTGTAAGTCACCTTCAAGGTTAGAGATATTATTCAACTGAGTACTTGCTTCAGAAAGCATTTTTAAATGTGACTCTAATTTTTCTTCTTCACTCGAACTTGTTATAATTACGTTATTAATTTTACCTTTAAACTTATCTTCAAACCATCTCTTCCAGTGTTCTTTTAAAACACTAGTAAAATCACTTTCAAGCTCTACACCCAGATCTTGCCAAGACATTTCTCTCATAGAAAAATCAACCGTCACAAAGAGATTTTTATACATTCTCTTTATTCCACCACGAGTAAACTCGTAGAACATTTCATTTAAGACTTTTCTATTAACCTTAGCTTGAATATTCATGTAACGGCTGTTTGGAAATTGAGGAGATCTCGACATCTTCTTAACAGAATAAGATGACATTATTTTTTGTAATTTTCCGTACCTTGCTTTTATCGTAAGCTTCTTTGTACGAAGAGCATTATCGTAGCGCTCTTTCTTTTTTCCAGAAAGTACTGTGTCTTCAGTTGTAATTCCGTAGGATTTATCGAGGTTTTCTTTTATAGCAGAAAAGTATGTATCAAACTTTTCATTATACTTGGCCCAGAAAAGCTCTGAACTATGTCCAAGCTTAGAGAGCTCTTTTGAAATAATATCTCTTACAGAGGCATAGAGTAATTGTTTCTTTATAAAAGTTAGAGAGTCTCCATCTCTAGAAACAAATCTCCCCTCTCCATTTGTGAGGTCATCTTTTGCACTTACATTAAAAGATAGTACTAAAAATAGTACTAACGTGATCATTCCTTTCATCACCTATACTCCATCCTTGAAGTTTACTGCATCGTTGGATCTTCAACTCTCCCATCAACAATAAACTGAACTGAATTTCCATTAAATAGTTCATTTACTCGCGCGGCCATCTGTGGTGTTGGATTCACTAAAAAGTCTTGCCCAAGTGGCAACCTAGCTCTTCCATCATCTGCACTAAAAATAACATGCGCAGGAACACTTCCTCTATAACTTAAGAGTACTTGCTTAAACCTATCAAGTTTTATCTCTGTAAGCTCTTCCATTTTAACATTAATTCGAATTGAAGTAACCCTATCCTCGGCCTGATCCTTCAATAATTTCACATTATTAGGAAAAAACTTTCGAGGCTCTTCGGCCAAATTCACATTTCCACTAATCAGAACTGGCTCATCACCACTGAGTAGCTCTCCAAATTCTGCAAACACCTTAGGAAAAACAATACATTCTATCTTACCGGAGAGATCCTCAAGCTGTGCAAAGCACATCTTGTCACCCTTTTTAGTCATAATATCTCTTTTCTCAGATATTAATCCGGCAAGCATCATGTCTCTTTTATCACCACCGGTTATGTCATGAGCAGCAGCAATGTCCATTGAAGCTAGTTTTCCCATAATATCACTGTAGCGGTCTAAAGGATGTCCTGAGACATATATCCCCATCAGTTGAGCTTCATAAGCAAGCTTCTCTCTATCATCAAAATCATTTGTGATTTGAATATCTAGCATTTTCATAGGATCGTTAGTTCCACCGTCATCAGAACTTCCTGCTTCCATATCAAATAAACTAACCTGTCCTAACTCTTTTTCATGCTGAAGCTTTTTCGCATAAGAGATGATGAGTTCAGCATTTTCAAGCATTGTCTTTCTATTTAACTTTGTCTCACTCTCATCAAAAGCTCCCACCTTGATCAGTGATTCTATACCTCTACTATTAACTATCTTTAGAGAAACTCTAGTACAGAAGTCAATAAACCCTTTAAAAGGACCATTCTCTTCTCTCTCTCTTATTAATTCCTCAACAGCACTTTCTCCAACATTCTTTATAGCTCCCATACCAAAACGAATATTGTTGCCGATCACATTAAATAGCCAAAGAGACTCATTAATGTCTGGAGGTAGAACATCTACTCCATGATTTTTTGCATCGTTAATATAAATAGTAACTTTGTCTGTATTTGTAAGCTCTGTTGATAACAGTCCAGCATAAAAGCAAGATGGGTAGTAATACTTTAAAAAAGCTGTTTGAAATGAAATATACGAGTAAGCAACAGCGTGAGACTTATTGAAACCATATTCTGCAAAACTTGCCATTAGTTGATAAAGCTCTCCGGCCTTTTCAACATCAAAGCCTCTTTCTTCGGCTCCCTTTAAAAAGATTCCTCTGTGCTCTTCAATAAGAGAGATCTTCTTCTTCCCCATTGCCTTTCTAAGAATATCGGCTTGCCCAAGAGAGTACCCTGCAAGAACTCTTGCAATGTTCATCACCTGCTCTTGGTAAACAATAATACCGTACGTATCTTTAAGTAGAGGTCGTAGTTCTTCAAATGGATAATGCTCTTTTTGTCTTCCATGCTTAATCTCAACAAATTGATCATGCATCCCAGAACCCATCGGACCTGGTCTATAAAGAGCGTTAATCGCCGTAATATCATCAATACTATCTGGCATAATTCTCTTACAAAGATCAATCATTCCAGAAGATTCAAGCTGGAACACACCTATAGTGTGACCATCCCCAATAAATTTATAAACATCGTGATCTTCATAATCAATTTCTTCAATATCAAAATCTTTTACATGATCTCTTTGAACAAATTTAGAAGCATGGTCAATTACGGTTAAAGTTTTTAGTCCAAGAAAGTCAAACTTTACGAGACCAATATCTTCAGAGAAGTCTTTATCAAACTGAACAACTTTCTCGCCCTTAGCACCCTTAAAGAGTGGGCAGTACTCCACGAGAGGCTTACTTGTAATAATAACGCCTGCAGCGTGAATACCTGCGTGACGATATAGACCTTCTAGTCTTCTTGATATAGTGAAAATTTGTCTAATCTTAGGATCAGTATCAATGAGTTCCTGGATTTTAGGCTCCATCTCAATGGCCTTCTCAAGGTTTATTCCAAGTTCATCAGGAATAAGCTTTGAGAGCATATTGGCTTCAGCAAAAGAGAGATCAAAAACTCT
>NZ_JBFGYP010000114.1:0-9685 GCF_041587335.1 Halobacteriovorax sp. | reverse complement strand
GAAGTTCATCTTAGTATTCAAAAGTCGTAAGGGAGGTCCAAGCTCTGTTATATCTACTTTTTCTGTCGATATTGAAGGTGTTAGACGTGTTTTTAGTAGCTTAAGATGTCTTTAATGTCGAGAAGAGGCACTTTAGCTTATTAAGTCGTTGAATGTATTTTTGACTGCTTAGAAATTTTGAAAAGTTTGTGAGGAAACACTTTCGGTTATGGTTATGAACTTGATATAAATTCATGTAAAGAAGTTACATGAAAGTGGAAGAATCGAACTCTAGACTACGGAGTTTCTTTGACTTGTATACCGATTATTGCCTTAAGTGTTAAACCTGAAATAGAAGGATGGAGTCTGTTTAATATGACCGCCGTTCCTGTTTTTATAGTTTTTATCTTCTGTTCTTTGATGACAAAGAGAGAGTTTGGTTACTACTTTTTAGATGAACTGAAATAAAAATGCCTACTCCGAAGAATAGGCTTTTTATGGTGGTCCATTCAGTTTCTTACGCGAACTTTTCTTCCTCAGTTGTAAAACTATGATTTAATTCATGAACTTCTTCTATTTGGTTATTTTCCTCAGTGATATTAGTCTATCTATCTATCTATCTATCTATCTCGAGTCGATGAAATGAATTTTCAGTGAGTTGTGAACTTGGAATAATAGAGTGAGTAAACTAGATATATTATGGTTATAATCTTATGTTATAGAATTGAACTTCTTTTATGTAGGTATCTTAAAATGGTTAAAAAGTTAGGTTTACTAGTTGTATTATTGATCTCTTACCTTGGCGGAGATTTATTTGCTTCAGATTTAAAAGTAAAAAGAATCTGGGATAAGAAGATACCAAACGGTCTATTGTATGTTGCTGGAGACCTTAGCCCACGACCAGGTGTTGTTTTATTACATGGTAGTGAAGGTGGTTCAGCAAGAAGCTTAACCTTTATGGCAATGGAACTTGCTAATGAAGGTTATACAGTCTTAGTTTACTGTTACTTTAATTGTTGGAAAAAAAGTGGTGATAAAAACGAAACTCTTAAGGATATTGAACTGGCCAGTATCTTAAAAGACTTAAAAACGTTCAAAGAATCTAAATATGTATCTAATAAGTTTTCAATTTTTGGTCATTCCCGAGGGGCTGAGTTAGCGCTGGGGTTATCGAGCTATATAGATCCTAAAGATTCCCCTGTCGCAACGATAGCTCATGCGCCATCAGACACTTTTACGGGGTATTACAATTCAGATTGGAAAAACTCTAAATGTTGGATTTGTAAAAAAGGTGAGAACGTGTGCAAGAAAACAGAATTAAGATGGAATAAGAAGTGTGGAGGAATAAGTCCAAATGAAGTTTACAGTCACCCTGACTGGAAGACTAAGAGTTCTTGGAAGATAAAAGGAGTAACTATTCCATATGGTAAAAGAATTGAAATTGAAAAATTTAAGAAGCCAGTTTTAATAACTCACGGACTAGAAGACAGAGTTTGGTCAGTAAGTAGGTCAAAGCGAATTGTGGAAACTCTCAAGGGGGCCAATTTACCAGTAGAGGCACACTACTTTAAAAATGCTGGTCATTCTTTTGTAAAGGAGAGTGAGTGGGAAAGAAGGTCATTGGTGCTAAAATTTTTGAAAAAAAATCTAAAATAAAAAAGCCTCTATTTCTAAAGGCTTTTTAGCAAATCGTGTTCGTTTCTGATTTAACGATATGAGGTTGAACCGACTTAAGGGAGTAGAACCTTTGATTTAGACACAAAAAAGCCCCCTATTAAGGAGGCTTTTGCGTACGTTGAGGAAAATAGTTCGTTCAACGTAAAAATGGTGGAGCATACAAGATTTGAACTTGTGACCACCCGGTTATGAGCCGGGGGCTCTAACCAACTGAGCTAATGCTCCTCAAATTGGTTGTTAGGCTTTATAATATAAGTCGAAGATTCTATAATGTAAATTCTGAAAATGATCAAAAAGGATGACTATGAGCGCTAAAATATCTTTCGATAAATATTGTGGAACAGGAAATGACTTTATCGTTCTAGATAATAGAACAAATTCATTTGATCCGAAAGATTCAAGCTTTTGGCAAAGGCTTTGTGATAGACGCTTTGGAATAGGGGCTGACGGAGTACTCTTCTTTAATAATAGCGATGAATATGACTTTGAAATGGTCTATTTAAACGCTGATGGTGGAGAAGTTGGAATGTGCGGAAATGGAGCAAGAGCTCTCACAAGCTTCGCTAAAAAAATTCAATTTGATAAGACTAGCTTCACTTTCAAAACTAGAGATGGCATCTATACAAGCGAAGTTCTTAAAGACGGCGAAATAAAGCTTGAAATGACTCAGTTAGAAGAAATTAAGGCAATCGATGTTTCTGATATTCTAAAAAGCTCAAATTCTTTCTATATGAATACAGGAGTACCTCATAGTGTTTACTTCTTAGATACAGTTAATGACATCCCTCTGGATGAGTGGGGAGCTAAGGTTCGCTACGATAGTAGATTTTCAGAAGGATGCAATGCTAATTTCGTGGAAATTATAAGTGATGGTAACCTCAAAGTTAGAACATATGAAAGAGGTGTTGAAGGCGAGACTCTCGCTTGTGGCACAGGAGCCGTTGCCTGCGCTTGGGCATACAGAGAGTTATACAAGTCTTTAGACTCTATAAGTATAGATGTCCCTGGCGGTAACCTTCGAATTTTATTTCAAGAAGAAAAGGTTTTTCTATGTGGAAAAGCAGAGAAAATATTTTCAGGTGTCTTTGAAATTTAAAAGCTTCTCAATATATAAAATAATATTAGAAAAGAACTTACCAAACGTAACTAGGCCTATCACCAGGCCTGTGGTGTTTGCTAGAATATCAAGTAACTCGAATGATCGGTATCCAGACATTAGCTGCAAGAGCTCTATTAGAACCCCGATTAAGAAAAAGATTATAAATATGTTCTTATAGGACTCTTTCTTTGTGATTTGGACGAAATAGCTCATCATTAAGAAGTATGCAGAAAAATGAATGACTTTATCAATGTGCTGAAATGGGGGAATAGAAGGCTCTGTCCTTTTTAGACATAGGTAAAAGATCACTGCTATATAGCTGAGTCCAATGAATAACCATAATTTTAGAAGTTTTAGCTCTTTCATCATTTATAATTTTGAGTTTTTAACAAATTGATAATAAACTAGCTCTATGCAAAATAAAAGTTATCTAAAGATTTTTCTTAGCTCTATTCTCCTTATGATCTGTTTATCAGCTCAAGCAACAATAGTTCTAAATCTTGGAATCATTCATAAGAAAGCACTTAGTGCTAATGAAGGTCATATTCTCGTAAGTGAGGTCCATGAAATTAAGGAACTCGAAAATGGAGAAAGCTTCTTTGTTACAATGAAAAATGGAGTCGGCGTTGAGTTCAAGGCCTTCTTTGTTCAAAATCTAAATGACTATGGGCCAAGCCCTTTAATTGCTTTAACTGGGAAAATTTACAATTCGCAGGGGAGTATCTTGAAAAGTATTACTGAGAATGACTTTACCATTCCACTAGACTCTGAAAAAGTTCTTGTATTTGATGATAAGTCAGGACAAGAAGTCATAATAAAAATTGTCCCAACACTACTCTAATGAAAGATCGCGTCGATAAAGTTTTAGTTACACTAGGTATGGCCTCAACAAGGTCACAGGCAACTCAACTCGTTAAAGAGGGAGTAGTGTTCTATAAAAATACACTGGTAAAGAAGTCTTCCTTTTTAGTGGACGGAGAAGAGCTTGAAGTGCGCAAAGAGACTCTCTTTGTGGGCCGTGGTGCTCATAAAATTGAAGGAGCTTTGAAGTACTTTGATATTGATCCTACAGATATGGTCGTTGCCGATGTGGGAGCTTCTACTGGTGGATTTACGGACTATATTTTAAAAAATGGCGCAAAAAAAGTCTACGCTATTGATGTTGGTCACGGACAGCTTGCTCTCTCTCTTCGAGAAGATTCTAGAGTAGAAAATATGGAAGGCATAAACATAAGACACGAACTAGAGTTAGATGAATTAGTAGACTTAGCTGTAGTAGACCTATCTTATATTTCTTTAAAGCTCACACTGGATACGATTATTTCTCTAGTGAAAGAAGATGGAAAAGCTGTTGTGCTAGTTAAGCCACAGTTTGAAGTAGGTAAAGAAAATATAGGAAAAGGTGGAATCGTTAAAGATGAGAAAGCAAAATTAAACTCACTTGAGTCTTTATATGACTGGTGTGAAGAGAAGGGTTATGCGATTAAAAACGCTACCATTTCTCCAATCAAAGGTAAGACAGGGAATACGGAGTATTTTTTCTACTTTGATAAAACATTAAATGAGCATCTATTTAAAAGAGATGACTTAGCAAAAATTTAAGGAAATTTATGAAAAAGGTATGTGTATTTTGTGGATCAAGTGCTGGGAACGGAGAAAGCTATAAGTCTATGGCAAAAGAAATGGGTTCAGTTCTCACAAATAATCAGATGGGTCTAGTTTATGGTGGGGCATCTATTGGCGTCATGGGAACAATGGCCGATGAAGTTCTTGATGCTAATGGTGAAGTTTGGGGAGTTATGCCTAAGTCTTTAGTAGACTGGGAAGTGGCCCATCCAAAGCTTACAAAGTTTGAAGTGGTTGACTCAATGCACACACGAAAGCAATTAATGTACGATTGGTCAGATGCTTTTGTTGCAATGCCTGGTGGCTTTGGGACACTTGATGAGCTTTGTGAAATATTGACGTGGGCACAGCTAAAATACCATCAAAAGCCTTGCTTCCTATTAAACTTTAATGGTTTCTTTGACAATTTAGTTAAGCATTTTGACCATATAAATAAGGAAGGTTTCCTTTCTGATGAGCATTTAGAGTTAATAACTGTTGTTGATACTTTTGAAGAGTTAGAAAAGTCACTTAAAAATTGCTTAGTCTAGGTGCGTAATAATTGCCAATAGTTGTGTGATAATATATACTTTCATCACTTATAAAACCATTTTTGAAATATATTTAAGTCTGGAGATCGCATGACTAGGTTGGTGACTTTCGCCGTAGTTTTAATTGCAATAATCGTAGCTTCTAATCTTGAAACTTTTAAGTCTGAGAAAGTGTCTAATGCACGCTTTGATTTGAAGAAACAAGAGCTTGCGCACGCAAATCATTTACAAACTTTAAAAGAATTAGAAGAGAAGCGTTTAGCTCTTTTAAATCCTGTAGTTGAAGTTGAAGAAGAAGTAGTAGAAGGACCACTTGTTGTTCTTGATACACCTCAACTTGTTCACGGAAGTGAAGTCTATAAGACTTGTGTTGTTTGCCACGGTAAAAAAGGTGAAGGGAAAAAATCTCAAAATGCTCCTCAGATCGGTGGACAGCTTGATTGGTACATAGAGAAACAATTAACAGATATGAAATCTGGCACTAGAATAAATAAGGTTATGCAACCTTACTTAAAGAAATTAGAAGCTCAAGACTTTAAAGATCTTGCTGCATATATCTCTAAACTCCCTTGGGTTGAGAGAAAGTAAATACTCAGCGGCTTTAGGGCCGCTTTTTTTTGGTCTAAAATTATGCCTATCTATAAATTTGATTCTATAAGTCCCTCAATTGCTGATGAAGTCTTTATCGCGCCCTCTGCAGATATTATTGGAAAGGTGTGGATTGGAAGTAAATCAAGTATTTGGTTTAGAACAGTTGCTAGGGGAGATGTTCAAGAGATTCATATTGGAGAGTCTACCAATATCCAAGACCTCTGTATGTTACATGTGACCGAAGAGCTACCTCTTATTATTGGTAATGGTGTGAGCGTTGGTCACAGTGTTACCTTACATGCTTGCACGATTGAAGATAATTGTTTAATCGGTATGGGCTCAACTATTCTTGATGGAGCTATCATTGGAAAAAATTCACTTGTAGCTGCGGGATCTATTGTTGCCCCTGGAAAAGTATACCCAGAGGGAAGCTTTATAATAGGTACGCCAGCGGTAGTAAAAAGAAAGTTAACAGAAAATGAATTAGAGTTGTATGGACAGCACTTTAAAAGCTATGAGAAATACTCGAAGCAGTTTTTAGATACTAACTGCTTCGAAAAAATATCTGACTAGTAATCGTTTTGGTGAAATTTAAATCTAATATTTTCTAATAGTCTTCGACTATTTCCTAAGTCGTATGGAACACCTCTCATTTGTGCTCTCATATAGATTCTCTTTGTATTAGTGATATAGAACTCAATATCGGTGATTAACTTTCCATAAAGAGTTTGAGTCGCATAAATATAGTTATCTGTACTGCTCACTATATTGATATTTTTTTCTTTCAAGATAATTTTCATTACTTTTTCAAAAGCAAGATCTTTAGTTGATATTATTTTGATAGGTTCAATAAATTGATTTTCATCAGTAAGCTCTTTTCTAGAGTTAACACAGTTCTTCTCATAGCAATCTGATAGTGCGAATTCACTTACTTTTCCAATTTTTCTAACAGAGATCCCTCTCTTTAGTGGAGGAGAGTTATCAATACATGAAGTCACAAGTAGAGTCGTTATAAGTAGTAAAAATATATTTTTCATAGCTATTCCTTTATTTCCTGTGCAATTACATAAGGCTGAATAATGATAAATCTAAATCCAAGTTCTGGGTTCTCTTCCCATGATTGAACCATCTCTTCTGTTGGACGAAGAAGTTTCTCTGTAGATAGCCAGTTTTTGACATTCTCTACGTCATCTTCAGCAACCGCTGCAGCAACCGTAACAAGATCTAACTCAAGATCTACAACGAGAAGAGCTTCTCTTTTGTGGTGCTCTTCTAATAAGGGCCAAGTCGCTTTTTCAATTTCACTTTTTAATTTTTCTTTTAAATCTTCCATACGGTAAGGATACTCCATAGCTAGGTTTCACGCAAAGCTAGTGATAATTTTCTCTTCATCACTTATAAGCGCAAGATAAAGTTTATTAGTATATTCGATAATTTCTTCTTTTGTTGTTGATTCTGCCAAATAAATAGGCTCTCCATAGTGGATGATAATTTTTGTAAATGGTTTAGGAAACCTAAACTGATCCCATGACTTTTTAAAGGTCCAGAAATTCTTGGGAGTGACAGTTAAAGGTATAATAGGAACTCCCGACTTCTTGGCCATTTCAAAAACACCGGGTTTTATATTGTATAGAGGACCTCTAGGGCCATCGATTGCTACAGCACTTGGAGTGCCGTGCTTTAGTGATCGTATTGAGTTTATAAGAGCTTTCACACCACCCTTAGATGAACTTCCTCGAATTGGTTCATGACCAAAGAGTTCACAGACTCTTGCAGCATATTGACCATCTTTAGAAGGGCTAATAATCATAGAGTACTTTCTATCTAAGTGAGCAAGTATTGAGGCCAAAATATTTTGATGCCAGATTGCTAGTATATAAGAACTACTCCTATTCGCCTCTTCTAATAGAACACTCTGGTTTTGATATTCAAAACGATAAGTAGATTTAACTACCTTGAGTAAAAGGAATATTAGATAACAAGCAATACTTTGCATAAGGTCCTTATATTATTAGCTTTTATTATCTCTCGAATTCGATGAATTGTCATGTCTTTGCAAATTTATTCCCCAGAGCTTGTACTCAATTAAAATAGAATCTAGTATTTATAAATTAATATTTAAGGAGAATATAATGAAAAAAATTATGACATTAATTTTAGCATTAAGTACATTTTCAGTATTTGCTGCTAATCAAAAGTTAACAGTGGATACTTCAGCTTCAACTCTTGACTGGAAAGCTACAAAAGTTACTGGCGCACACAACGGAAAAGTAAAAATTAAATCTGGAAATTTAAACTTTAACGGAACTGATTTAGTTGGTGGTGAGTTTATTATCGATATGACTTCTATTACTTGTGAAGACATCAGTAAGAAGAAAGCAAATAAGAAATTTGTAAATCACTTACATAGCGATGACTTCTTTTCTACAGAAAAGTTTAAAACTGCAAAGCTTGTTATTAAGTCTTCAAGACTTGGTAAGGGCGGACACTTTGATGTTGAAGGTGATTTAACAATTAAAGGAATCACTAAACCAGTAATGTTCAGAGCAAATGTTGATAATAAAGGAAAGATGGCAACAGCAACTGCTGATATCAAATTTGATAGAAGTCATTATGATATAAAGTATAAGTCCGGATCATTCTTTCAAGATCTTGGGGATAAGTTAATTCATGATGAAGTTAACTTGAGTGTAAAACTAACTGCGAAGTAATTATTCTGGCCTACACTTTCGTGTGGGCCATATCGTTTTCAATTGATTTTTCTGCTGTTTCTTTATCTAGGCCAATATTTAAATAGTACTCCATTCCAAGCTCCATTATATTTCCTTGCTTGCTCTTAAGAGCGTCATAGTATTTGACCTCTAACTCATTCGTTTTAACTTCTCTTTTTCTATAGAATGGATAGAGTGCAAAAGTGATCACCATCACAGCTAGCATACTGAAAACTATATCTTTGATACCCATAATCTCTTAAATCCTGTAACTATTTAATAATATTGAAGCTTTATTATCTATAATATCTTCATTTCAATCAATATTGGTTAACATATCATTATTATTCGGATAAATCTCTCTGATGAATGAAAAAGCAGAAAAATTATATAGCGAACTTATTAACAGTAAGGGCCTTCCAAGTAATGAAGAGAGAAGATCTGTTCTTAATGAAAATATGGAGAACTTGCTTAGTAAAGATATAAACTGCTTTTCATGCACAGGCCTTTGTTGCACCTTCGTTTCAAACTCAATGCAGACAGATCCAATTCAGACATTAGAGCTATATACTTTCTTGCATAAAAACAAGAGATGGAATGAGGAGTTAATCTCAGAGCTTAAAGAAGTAATTAGAAACAACAGACTTGATTACGAAATTCAAACAGGCCTAGGCAGCACTTTTAGAAGAACTTATACTTGTCCCTTCTTTAACAAGGGTCCTAAGGGATGTTCTATTGATCCAGAGTGGAAGCCGTTTGGATGCTTAGGCTTTAATGCTAGATCACCTGGAGCGAGTGAGGGGAGTGATTGTACATCAGATATGAATCTTCTTAAGAAGAGAGAAGACCTCTATGAAGCAAAAGAAGATATATCAAATAGTTATTTAAAAGAGCTATTAGGACTTGATTGGGATAAGCTGCCAATGCCTGTGGCATTACTTAAGTTAGATGAGATATTAAAAGAATAAATTAATTAATCAAAAATAAAAAAGGAAATAGAAAATGTTAAATTATGTAGATGGATTCGTAGCACCAGTACCAAGTAAGAATATAGATGCTTATAAAGCAATTTCAGAAAGAGCGGGAAAGATCTGGATGGAGTATGGTGCACTTTCTTATGTGGAAAGTGTTTCTGACGATGTTGGATCTGGTGAAGAGACTTCTTTTCCACAAAGTGTAAATCTTGAGAAGGGTGAAATCGTTGTATTCTCTTGGATAACTTACAAGTCTAGAGAGCATAGAGATGAAGTTCTCGAGAAAGTAATGAGTGACCCTAGAATGGTTGATATGGAAAATGAAGAGATGCCATTTGATGGAAAGAGAATGATGTGGGGAGGATTTAAAAAATTAGTAAATTTTGAAAAATCTGATTCTTAGTTCAATATATTCAACTTGAATCAACTATAGAGATAAGTTATAGTTGATTCAGGCTTTGAAGACGCCTAACCGTTAGAAAGAGTACCTCACTTCAG
>NZ_JBFGYP010000113.1:0-9909 GCF_041587335.1 Halobacteriovorax sp. | reverse complement strand
GTAAAGAGGATATAATTAGTTGTGCACTTGAGTTTCACCCTAGCATAAAGAAAGAGTCATATAACTTAGATGTAAGAGATCAATCTTTAAAAAAAGAATGGGTCTTCTCGGTTAACAGTGGGAGGCACTGAATCAAGACCAGAAAGATCAAGATAAGCACGAGTATTCAAATCTGATAAAATTCTTTTACCACAAAGTTTTTTACAAGGAGAATACCCAATGCTTGAGTCACAGATTAACAAACTATTTTCACTTCCAGAACTTAAATTTACTAACAAAAGAAATCTCACAAATCATATTATTCAATTTGATGCCTACAAGCTTTCTGAATTTGAAGTCTGTCCAAAGTGTGCAACAAAGGCGACTAAAATTCATGATCATGTCTTTGTTCACATTAAGGACGTCCCTATTCGTGATAAAATTGTTTACCTAAGAATTAGAAAAAGAAGATTTAGATGCCAAAATTGTAATTCAGTATTTAGAGAACCTGTTCCAGGAATAAGAAAAGGATTTCGTTCCACTCAAAGATTTAGATCTCATATCCGTTGGTGTGCTTCAAACTTTACTGATCTTAAAAGAGTCACCGAAAAGCTAAAATGCTCTTCTTGGCTAGTTTATAAAGCATTTTACGAACAGCTCTCCCTAGAAGCAAAGAAAATGAACTATGAATGGCCCAAGACGATTGGAATTGATGAACATAGTTTTGTTAGAAATACTAAAACTCACTACAAAGAATTTGCGACAGTCTTTGTCGATTTTAATAATAATAGAGTCCGCGAAGTCACTCTTGGTCGTTCATTTGACGATCTAATCAATTCCAGAGCTTTCGATATACAAGGGCCAGAAAATGTTAAGAATGTAGTCATAGATATGTCTTCAACTTACAAGAAATTTGTGAAAAAACAATTTCCAAATGCTCTCATTACTTCTGACAAGTTTCATGTGGTGAAATTATTCAATCACGCAGTTAATAAAATCAGAATTGAAATCATGAAACATCCTGTATTTGAAAAGTCTAAAACAAGCCCAATGAGAAGACTATATCTAACAAGAGATGATCGCTTAAGCTTCTCTCAACGATCTATTGTTAAACATATCAATGGTCTATTTCCAGAGCTTGAAGAGATTTATAAATTTAAAGAGAGGATGCTTTCAATTTACAATATAAGAGGCTTTAAAAGAGCTAAGAAAGCACTTACAAAGTTAACTGATGAGATGGCTCACTCAGGAAGAAAAGCAGTTCAATCCCTTCGTAGAACTTTAGTTAAGTGGCGAGTAGAGATATTGAATTATTTCAAGTCAGGAATTACTAACGCGAAGACCGAGGGGTATAATCGTAAGGCAAAACTCATTCAGAGAAAGGCCTACGGATATAGAAATTTTGAGAATTACAGACTTAGACTACTTTACGATTGTAGATAGAAATTAAGTCAAAGAAGTAATTCGAAGCCTCATTTTTAAATGTTGGTGGTGAGTTGTAATTTTTAATTAAAATAATGAATAAGAAAACCGATACTTAGATTACTAACAAAAGAATTTTAGATTTTATAAATGCTTTTAGCCATTTCTAGATCGAAAGTTTGATTCACTTTCCACTGCCTACCGAGTACTCCCCTTCAAGAGATTCTGAAAGACATTTAGAAGAAACAGCGAACACAAGTAGTTGATACATGGTTAGTAATGTTATTGGGTGGTTAGCTTAAACTGAACTTTGATTGAAAGTTGTAGGTAAGAAAAATGGTGGACCCTAACGGGATCGAACCGTTGACCTCTTCGCTGCCAGCGAAGCGCTCTCCCAACTGAGCTAAGGGCCCTCATAAGAGGACGTTAAGAATATTATTTCAAGGTGATTCTGGCAAGATATAATTACGATGAACTTATCTTCGCATTGCAAAAGAGTTATCTATATTTAGAAGTGTTTATTTACTCTTTAGGCCTATCTTCTTTCTCTTCATGTCTTGTGAAGGCAGCTTCACTTCAAGTCCGTCCAACCTTTCAAATACGACTTTAAAAACTTTATTTACTCCTGACTCAAGACTATCAACACGTTCCGATAACTCTTTTTCAAGCATCAGAAAGCTTCTAAGCTTTGTAAATATCCTCATAATAGCAATATTTACCAAAGCCGCCTGATCAGACTTAAGAACACTAGACAACATTGCAACTCCATTTTCAGTAAAAACAAGGGGTTCATACCTCCTTCCTCCGTACTCGGAACTTGAGGTACCATTTTGGCACCTCAAGTTTTCATACTCTTCTTTAGTTAATTCAAACATAACTCTCTTCTTCGTATGAAAAGAGTTATATGCAAAGTAGTAAAAGAAAAATTAAAAGACTTAGGAATTTTAAAAGTCAGTTATTGAAGAGCTAGAAGAATCTTGAGATATTTAAGTACCCCTGACTATCTCCCTTATAGACTTGAAGTCCATAGAAACCGTTTTCTTTAGCCTGGTACAACCTTGTTCCTATTTTATACTTCCACTGATCTGATAATCTTCTGGTGAAAGAAAGATTTATTAAT
The DNA here is from genome assembly GCF_041587335.1 of Halobacteriovorax sp. Taxonomy (GTDB): domain Bacteria; phylum Bdellovibrionota; class Bacteriovoracia; order Bacteriovoracales; family Bacteriovoracaceae; genus Halobacteriovorax. The sequence goes on along the minus strand of NZ_JBFGYP010000113.1, from coordinate 7,388 downwards.
CTCTCATCTGTGTACTCAATATCTTGAATATAACTAAAGAATAGTTCAGATCCCATAAAGTCATTAAAGTTATACCTTAGACCTAGAAGAGCATCCCTTTGAAAAGTACTTAGCTTTCTTCTCTCAATTTTTGTTGGTCCAAGTATACTTGTAACTTCAAAGATAATTGTAGCTTCATGCTCAACACTATCAAATGACACTATTCTCTCAAGGCCTAATGCAAGCTCTCCATGATCCTTAGGAGATCTTCTCTCAAAAGAAGTCGTCGTAATAGGTGTTAGAGTTTGAAACTCATCCTCATACTCCCTGTAACTCCCCTCAGCTTTAATTAAATAGTCTTCATAACCATAACTAAGTGTTCCTCCAACTTCTTTCACACGATAAAAATGAGGCCTTAGCTCTAATTGATTTGAAGGAACTTCACTTCCTCCAAAACTAATACCATTAGAGTATCCAAGAAGTGGGTGCACTCTATCAAAGTGATCTAAGTATTGAAGAGAGAAATCTAAATCACCAATAGTTTGATTGAAGCGAATTCCCCATTGAGACTGCCAACTAGAATTTGATTGAGTGTCAGTTCCATCTACCCAAACGCTATCTTGAAACTCAACTCCAAAATTGACTCCAGTTCTAGACCTTGATGAAGGAAAAATTGGACTTTCAACTCTAGGCCAAAAGTATAGATTTAAAGTTCCATCACCAACAACAAACTCTCCCTCAAGAGTAAGTTCACCCTTTTTTTCAAGGTTCTCTATTTCACCATCAAAGTTCTTAGAGTTTACAACATCGGCCGGATGAAAAGCTTCCATAGCTGACCAATTAAACAGCTTCCATCCCGCAAGAAGCTTAAAGCGTCCTTCATCTCCAAAAATATAAGAACCATAAGCATCTTCAACAACTAAGTGATTACGATCTTTATCTTTAGAGTCTACTCTACCATAACCTCTCAAGGCAGCAGTGAAACCACCACTTATATATTTAAGTTGCGCCCTAGTAAAGAGTGCTAAGTTATCGTCATATGTAAGCCTACTATTGTCATTTTCAAACTTTCTGCTTTCAAAAGTGATTTCACCTTGATCAGAGAAGTCTGCGTGTGACAGAGGACATAATATTAAAAATGGTAATAGTAATAATTTATTCATCATCTTTTAAGAGACCTTTTTGTAAATAAGCTACTTTTAAAATTCACACCAAGTTTTCTATTAGTCCATTTGAAGATTGACTCTTTCTTTGTTTGAACATTTTTCATATGAATAAGAGTCGCTCTCCACAACTCTTTTCCATTCACTGTGTACTTTGTAAAACCACTCATCTCAGCAGTTTTTAAAAGCTCAGATTTTCTATCATAATATGATACATACACTGCATTTAAGTGCTTCTTTGAGATTTGAACAACTTGCTTGGAGTAACCACTATTATCGACAGGAACTCTTTCGATAATATAAACATCTTCACCAGCAGCAGATTTACCGTCTTTTAGAAAATTAAATTTATATTTCTCAATCTCTTGAGAACCTAAGTCTTCATAAGAGAACTCACTCCCCATAAATGAAGAAGATTTATTTCTTGAAGATATCTTTTTTACTCTTTTAAGTGATGGTAGGTATAACCACTGGTTGTCGTCTTCATTTTTATGAGACCACGTCAGCATTTTAGTACCTTTTACATCCTTAGGGTTAAGGAAGATATTTAGCGACTTATCTCCATCGTCTTTAACTTCGAGAACTCTCCCCTCCATCTTTCTAACTATCTTTGATCCGTATGCATCTATAAGAACCATTTCAAGATCAGACTCATCTCCGATAAACCCATTATTTCTTGCTTCGGCCTCTTTAGCGATGCGAAGGCCTTTTTCTTGACTAGTCTCAGCAAAACTAAATTGTGAGAGTAGAGATAAAATAAGAATCAAACATAAATTAGATACAGATCTCATATGAACACCTTTTTATTAGTCATAAATTAAATTATTATGACTATGTTAAGAGCTATAGGAGTATTGGTCTAGTCAAACTCACTAATTTTACAGTCAAAGCACTTATTATTGACTGACTTTCTATAATACTGATAAGCTCTTTAGTTCCCTAACTGGGATTGCATACTGTCTTGACTAAAGGAGTCATAAAAAGATGAGCGTTTACGTTAATAGAATATTAAATATGAAAAAAATTAAGGCCATTGGTTTTGATATGGACTACACACTAGTTCGTTATAATACAGAAAATTTTGAAAGACTTACCTATTCTCTAGTTAAGCACAACCTAGTAAAGGTACTAGGTTACCCAGAAGAAGTATTAGATCTTGAGTTCAACTTTGAATTAGTTCAACAAGGACTCATTATTGATAAACTAAGAGGAAACTTACTTCACGTATCAAGATTTGGAAAAGTGAAAAAAGCACAACATGGGCTAACTCCACTTTCATTTGAAGAGCAAAACAATGCTTACTCTAATAGAGTCATTGATCTAAGTGACGAGAGTTTTCAATCATTAGATACAGCATTCTCAGTATCTAACGGTATTCTCTATGCTCAATTAGTAGATCTAAAAGAAAAAGGTTCAGTTGTACCAAGGTATGACTTGCTTGCTGATCATATAAAAGAAGCAATTGATATTTGTCATTCTGATGGATCTCTTAAGAGTAAAGTTAAAGAAAACATCCAAGATTACATTATTCAAGATGAAAAGCTCGTTGAGCAACTTGAAATGTATAAGAGATATGGAAAGAAATTAATTATCATTACAAACTCTGAGTTCTATTACTGTAAAGACCTTCTAGAGTATACTATTGATCCATTCTTAAAAGAGCATGATAGCTGGAAAGATTTATTTGAAATTACAATTACTCTCTCAAGTAAACCAAGATTCTTTCATGTTAAAAATCATTACTTAAGAATTGATCCTGAAACTGCATTAATGACAAACCACGAAGGACCAATTACTCCAGGAGTCTACCAAGGTGGAAATGCAGGAAAGCTGCAAGAAGATTTAGGACTGAAAGGTTCAGAAATTCTTTATTTAGGTGACCATATTTACGGTGACGTTCTTACTTTAAAGAAAACATTCGGTTGGAGAACTGCACTTGTAGTTGAGCCACTTGAAGAAGAGATCTTGGCAATTCAAAAGAGTAACCCTACTCAATTGAAGATTGATGCTTTCATGAGTGATAAAGAAGATCTAGAAGAGAAGCTAGATAAGTTAGAAATGAGTAAATTTCGTGGTGAAGCTGTAGATAAAGATGAAATTGGAAAAATCTACGCCAAAATCGAAAAAATTAACCACAGTATTGCTAAAGAGCTTAATGATTACAAAACATACTTTAACCCGCACTGGGGAGAGCTCATGAGAGCTGGACAAGAAGAAAGTCGTTTTGCTGATCAGATCGAGAAGTATGCATGTGTTTATATGGGAAGAGTTTCTGATCTTTTAGAGCACTCTCCAAGAACATACTTTAGACCTATTAAGCGAGTTCTTCCTCACGAAATAATTTAAGAAACTGAAAATAAATCTCCCAAGTCTTTGGCCCATAACCACCGGCCATAACCCAGGCTTGGGGAATTTCTCTCTCTTTAAAGAATCTATAAACTAATAAATCTCTTTGTAACATTTGCTCTTTTGATAATTGAATTCCGTTAGCACTTTCTAAAACATCTTCAATATATGGATCTGCGCCTGCAACTATAATGGCCATATCTAGATTCTTAAGCTTCTTTAAACCATCTTCTAGTTTACTTAGGTACTGATCTTCTTCCCCAACTCCAACTTCAATATCTATATTTGAAGGTATCCGCCATGGGCCCTCACCGCACTCAGGAGAAAGAGGCCATCCACTTTTCATATGGATACTTAAAGTCTCTATGGTTGGATCACTTTGTGTGAGCTCAGCTGTCCCACACCCCTTGTGAGCATCAATATCGACGACAGATATATTTACTGGTCGTATATCACTTTGAAATTTTCTAGCACTAATTACAATATCGTTAATAAGGCAAAACCCTCTTGAGCGATCACTCATAGCGTGATGCATTCCTCCACAGAGTCCAAAAGCGAACTTATCTTCATGGGACTTCTTTAGTGTTAAGTAAGTCCCCTTAGTTTGTAGGATAAACTTATCGTATAAGTGAGTCAGAGAAAGAGAAGCACTCTCAGGGTTATACCTTTGATAATTCCCCTCTTCATCCACTAGTTCATAGCATTCGATAAGTTTTTGTTCTTTGTTATTTAGAAGCTCATTAACAAATTCTTCAGTATGAACTCTTAATAAGTCCTCAGTAGTTATATCCTCTAATTCATTTAGATTTGTTTCTTTAAGTGAGGAGTCTAGCTTTTGTAGCTCCTCAAAACACTTTCTTGAGCGATCATCTAAAATTGGAACTTCTATTCCGTATTTATTTAGACTTAAATCGAATTCTTTATTATAGATAATCATTTTTTCTACTTTTTGTTTTATTATTGTTTATAATAATTTAATGAAAAAAATTATCATACTACTAATACTATTGGCCAATAGTGTAAATGCTGCTGGACTTAGAAATAACCTTAAGAGATACACCTTCTTAAGAGACACAACAATAGTAACTAAAGGCCTTACTAACAAGAGGTATGAACAGTACTTTGACATTGATCTTCAAGTAAGCTCTGGAGTTAAAGACTTGGTGGCAGATATTAAGAATAAAGGAGATGAAGAGGGAGCAACTCAATTACAAAAAGAGCTCAACATCTTGGAAATTCTCAATAAGAATATGAACTCTGAAAGGTATGTTGACCTTGATGCTACATTAGCAATCCCACTTCCAAGCTTTAACTTATATAACTACAGACTTACTCCGGCTATTTTCTACAACTTAAACCTCAGTACTCTTTTCACTATCTATAATCAAACAAGTAGCTTTGACCCTTCAGTGAGTGTTTATATAAAGAAAGAAACAAAGCTTGGAGTGAGCACAATTATTACAAAGTCAGGACACACTGATACTTTTATAAAATTAAATCTCTATAAGCTAGGTCGATCAGACACTGATCTCACAAAAACAAAGACTGAACTTGCAGAGAGTTCAAAGATTTTTAATTTTTCAGACCTCGATGAGTCCAATGAAACGTACTCAATGGACTTAATCTGGAAAAGAGAGAACCATAAGAGACTATGGAAGGCAGAGGTTCTAGAGGCCAAGCTTTTAACCAGCCAATCAAAAGCTGATTTTTCCTATGACAATGCTCCCCTCTTTCATTTCTTTCACCAATGGAAAAGTGAAGTGAAGCGAGTATGGCTAGAGCCATTTGCCGGCGTTCATATGAGAAAGAGATACTCTTTATTTGATGGTTTATACTTGGGCACAAGACTAAAGTTCCAAGAGCTTCCCTTTAGTAGTTCAGTGAGCTTAAGTAATCAATTTCTAACTTTCATACCAGAATTTAAGATGGGACACTTCTACCTTAACTATAAAATGAAAATGGCATATATAAATCCTCAAAAAGATATCTGGGTGCCTACAGTTCATTCATTCAACTTAGGGTTAAACTTTTAATCAATAATTCAAGTACTTAGCTTTAGAAATCATCAATTTTCCTCCATAACTATAGCCAAAGGCATTAAAACATGTTTTATTTTGACTTACTTCGGCAATTCTTAAGATGGGGATTCAATGCAAAGACTAATATGGCTAAGACACGAGACTAAACCTTTTGAGCAAAGATCATGCTTAACACCAAATGCTTGTAAGAAACTTTTGGAGCTTGGCCACGACGTTATTGTTGAAAGATCTCCCGTTCGTATCTTTGAAGATGCTGAATATGAATCCGTAGGTTGTAAGCTTGTAGAGTCAAACTCATGGATAAACGCCCCACTAAATGCCATTATCATAGGCCTTAAAGAGTTAGAAGATGCCGACTTCTCTCTTTCTCACAGACATATTCACTTTGCTCACGTTTTCAAAAATCAACATGGTTATGAGAAGACACTTTCTAGATTTATCAAAGGGGACGGCCTTCTCTACGACCTAGAGTACTTAACAGATAGTAACCAAAAGAGAATTGCCGCATTTGGAGTATGGGCGGGGTTTGCTGGAGCAGCCCTAGCTATAGATCTATGGACACATACTCAACTTGGAATGAATTACAATAGTAAGGCCCCTCTAGTTCCATATGAAAATGAGATGGCCATGGTTGATGACGTAGAAGAGAGATTAAATAAAATTATCAGTCGTCCAAGAGTTCTTGTTATAGGAGCAAAAGGTCGATCAGGAAAAGGTGCAGTTAAATTTCTTAGAGCAATTGGTATTGAAGCAACAATGTGGGGATCAAGAGATACAATTACAAACCACCCTATTGAAGAGATTCTAGGTTTTGATATATTAATTAATTGCGCTCTTATTAAAGAGCCACGCTCTCCATTTTTAGATCTTCAAACAATTGAAAAAGAAAGAAACCTAACAGTTATCAGTGATGTTGGGTGCGATCCAAACGGACCTTGTAACCCGCTTCCTATTTATGAAAATTGTACAACAATGGATATTCCCTCAATAAAAATACAAGACAACTTATATTTAACAGCAATTGACCACCTACCCTCACTTCTTCCGAGAGAGAGTAGTGAAGATTTTTGTTCACAACTCCTTCCTCATTTAGTGGACTTTTTAGATAATAAGATTGAAAATTCTCCTTGGGAAAGAGCACTCGAAGTGTTTTACAGAAAATCCTACGATCTTTCACCGGACGAAATAACAATCGAAGAGAACGACTCAAGAGATAAAATACTAATGTAATGAAGAAAATATTTTTTGCACTATCATTTTTTATATTTGGAATTGGAGCGAGTTACTTTACTTTCAATCATAATATTGTAAATAAAAAGCTTCAATTTAATGAAGAAATAGAAACTCTCTTTGAGTCAAATATCAGTGCAGAAGAGGCCAATGGAAGGATCTTTCAGCTACTATTTGCATACTTTGCAATTGATTTAAGAGATATTGAAGAAAAGATTACAGCAAAGATACAAGATTCGATTAACGCAAAAGAAAGTACAATCGTTGAGAAAGTTGTTGAAAAGGTCGTCTACCTCCCTCAAGAGAAGTCAGAAACTAAAAGTGTTGAAATAGAATCAGATATGCCCCCAGAAGAAGAGAGGAGAATTCCTACCGTTAAGAACTTTAAAACTCTAGAGAAGTTAAATTTCAAAGAGTATTTGAAGGACGCTTCCCCTATCCTTGAGAGAGACAAAGCATTTGAAACTCTAAATGGAACACATAGATATATAGGACACAATAATCGAGGCCCTAATTTTCAAATTGAAATAGAGAATCTTTTTAAGCTTGAAAACAAGTCTTACAAAGGAACCTCTAAGATTGACTATCTTGTACTTGGAAAAAGTGAAGATGCTATTATGGTAGATGGAAT
>NZ_JBFGYP010000112.1:0-10223 GCF_041587335.1 Halobacteriovorax sp. | reverse complement strand
GGTGGCCTTTCACAGGCTTAAAAGGTTTCAAATCTCTAGACTACCAGTTGTAAGTCGACTTGATGATAAGAGAATTGTAGGTGTTATTACTGCGCAGGATATCGTTAATAAATTTGGTTATGAGCTAACAGAATCCACTAAAGAAGATGATCAAGATATTGAAGACCTTGAAATTACTTAGATCAATGTTCTATAAAATAGAGAATTAAATAATATTATTTACAATCATATCTATGAAAGATAGCTTTTCCTCACTATAAATTACACAACAGGGGAATAATAAATGAAATCTGTTTTCATTGTCTTGCTATCAGTTCTTTCACTTACATCGTTTGCTCAGTTTAAAAGTGAAGACAGCGCGTCTATAAACATCGCTGGTGGAAACACTGACTTAAAAACTTATACTCTAAAGTCAAATAACGCATATGAAGTAAATAAATCTATTTATAAGTTCAACGGAGCATATCACTATGGTGAATCAGACTCAGTAAGAAGTGCTGAAAATTGGTCTTTAGGTTTAAGATATGACTATGCTTTTCTTCCTTTAACAGGTCTTTATTTTGGTGAGTTAATTGAAGCAGATAGATTCTCTGGATACGACAGAAGATTTAATACTGACCTTGGTATGACACATTTCTTTTACAAATCAGATTCATCATCTCTACTAGCTGAAGCAGGTCTAAGATATACAATTCAAAAGCAACTAGATAATAGTGAAGATAAGAAAGGCTTTAAAGGTCGTCTTTTTGTAGAAGCAACTGAAGTTATTCAAGAAAATATAAAGGGTAAGTTTTGGGTTGAGTATTTACCAAACTTTTCTGAGAGTGAAGACTACCTATTAAATATTGAGCCATCATTAATCATTGCTCTAAATAAGACTCTTTCTATGAAGACAGCTTACCTTTGGAAATACGACAATCAGCCGACTGTAAGTAAGAGTAAATATGATTACAACTACACTCTTTCTTTAATCGCAAATTTTTAGGAGTAAATATGGACTTTTCTGCAGATAATATTCAGCAAATTATAATGGAGAAGGCCCTTCTCTATGCACCAAAATTGTTTCTAGCATTAGTAACACTCTTTGTGGGTTTATACTTAGCAGGAATTTTAAAGAAGGTTTTTAAGAAATTACTATCAAAGAAGAAAGTGGACACTGCTGTTTCTCAATTTCTAACAGGAATTTTAAGTGCTTGTTTAAAAGTTGCTATTTTTCTATCTGTTCTAGGAATTCTTGGAGTTCAAACAACTTCTTTTATAGCTGTTCTAGGTTCTGTTGGTTTAGCTTTTGGTTTAGCTCTTCAGGGGAGTTTATCAAACTTTGCCGGTGGAGTGCTCTTAATTACTTTAAAGCCGTTTAAGTCTGGTGATGTGATTGAGGCCCAAGGGGTAGTTGGAAAGATTGAATCTATTTCTATGGTTTATACTAAACTTAGAACTCCAGATAATAGAATTATAACTATTCCAAATGGCCCTCTAGCAAATGGAGTAATTAATAATATTACTTCTCAGTCTACTCGTAGAGTTGATTTAACGTTTGGTGTTGGATACGGCGACGACTTAAAGAAAGCTAAGGACATAATTATCAATACAATAAAGAAAGACCCAAGAGTTCTTTCAGAGCCTGCGGAGCCTTTCATTGCTGTTTCAGCGTTAGCTGATAGTAGTGTAAACTTTGTTGTAAGAGTATGGACAACAAGTGACGACTTCTGGGGCGTTCACTTTGATGCTCTAGAGAATGTAAAACTTGCTCTAGATGAAAACGGAATAAGTATTCCATTCCCTCAAAGAGATGTTCATATTATTAAAGATTTATAATTATATTAGGGCCCAATTATTGGGCCTTAATTTTTATACCAACATTTAGGTCTGCTACCAGGGCCTTCTTTGCAAACCCAATCCTCTAAACTCGAATAATCATTAGCACATTTTCCGCTCTCAAAAATTGTATCCATTCGGCATTGAGCATCTGGGTAGCTTTTCAGAATACTTGTGACTGGATCTTGTTGGCTCGGAGTCTCTAGGCTTAGTGTTGGGGTATCTCTGTAAATATATCTAATAATATTTGTAAAACTAAGCGCTGCTTTGGCAGCATTGAGGCAGTGATGGTTTTGACTACATTCATTTTTTATTTTAGGAGTTAATTCAACTTCTTCTCCGGTATATGGAAAGGCGTCAAAGTATCTTTTTAAGCAATGAGCTCCAGCGAAGTAGTCCGACTGCCCCTCAGAACTTGCCCATATGAAGCTCTCAAGAGTGTTAAATGGCGTGCCTCCTAGAAGGTGACCCACTTCATGGCAAACTACAAAGGCCCAGCCGTATTCATTGATTCCTGGGATTCTTGCAATTCCACCCCAGAAGTTTAATGAGTATAGGGGAGGGTTATCATTGTGGGCCCAGGCGCTAAAGTAGCTCGTTTCCCAGTTACTGTTGAAGTCTACTAGGATTCCCTTGGCCGCAAAGTCATTATTGTAGAGAGACTCAACCCTATTGATAACAGTGTAGAATAATTCCTCAGTGATAGTAGATGTCGTTGGATCAGTTGGAAGAATTTCATATCTTGAGCGATCTGTTGTCGCAAGGGATGAAAGTGTCCAAATATATAAGCTAACTAGTAGTAATGACTTCATAATGACTTATATCTAGGAAGGGCCATGATTTGAAGAGGGAGAGTGCTTTTTTCATAGTGGAATGCTTGGCGCGTTATTTGTGAACAATATATATGGAAGATGACGAATTTAATTAAAAGTATTAATATAGATTCTTAAAATCATGAGGAACAAAAATGGAAAATAATCAAGAGAGCAGCACTGCAGTTGATCCGTCAGTAGAGAAGCTTAATAAAATTAAAAAAGAGTTACTGTCGTGGATTTACATTATAGTAACTGTATTTGCATTTAAATCATCTTTCTTTGAGCCTAATCACATACCTTCTGGCTCTTTATTGCCAACAAATGCGATTGGTGACTTTATTCTAGTGAATAAAATGTCTTATGGTTTCAAGCTTCCATACTCAGATTTATTTGGTGATCCTATTTATCTATCAACACCTTCTGATCCAAAAAGAGGAGATATCATTGTTTTTAGATACCCAAGAGATCGCAATATTCTCTACGTTAAAAGAGTTATTGGTATTCCTGGAGACGAGGTTGAAGTTTATAATAATAAAGTTTACCTAAACGGTGAGCTCATAGAGACTAAGCCAGTAGCTAAAGAAGAGTATATTGATTTATTTGATGATAAATTTGATAAGAAGGGAATTGAGTTTGAAGAAGTACAGCTTGGTGAAAAGAAGTTTGTTACAGCTGTAAATAACTCTATGCCTTACCACTTAAATATTCCAAAAGTTAAAGTAGATAAAGGCCATTTCTTTGTAATGGGTGATAATAGAGACTATTCAAGTGACTCAAGAGTTTGGGGATTTGTTCCATTTGGAAATGTACGTGGTAGAGCTATGGTTGTTTGGTTCAACATGGTTTACCCATGGTCAAAAGAGAAGTTTCACTTTAGACCATGGAGAATTGGAACGCTTCTTTAGCCTCTAGTTCTTTCTTCGAGCTCAGCTATGAGCTCGGAGGTATCAACACTCTTTAGAAGTTCTTCTTTATCTTTCTCTAAATAATTATTAGTTTTTCTAATGCCTGCTAAGTACAGTAGCGCAAAGTACTGTTTTCTATCTAGCACGTAACCACCTAGCTTAGGGTAGAGATCGTCATGAGTCATTTTAAGCTTTTCTATAAGCTCATTAGGGTTTAACCCTGCTCTTGATGAGTACATAAATAAAGTGGGCTGTGGGACTATAAAAATTTCTTTAATTTCATTATTCATGATGATTTTATAGTTAAAAATTGGTTAAGTGCAAAGTAGCAAAGTTCAGAAAGTAAAAATAACTTGATCTATGAGGCTTATGTTCATAGTGTTAGTTTTTAAATGATCAAATATGTGAAGCTAGTGAAATTCTAGCGCTGTCCAGCAACGGTAAAAGCCCGATCCATTCTCTTTGTTAAGTCATCCCTAAGGAGGAGCTTATGAACAAACTATTTAGCCTACTATTACTACTTTTGACGATTCCATCACTTGCAAGCTCGAAGGTTATCGTAACCGCTGAGAAGATCTCTTTAGATAAAGAGAAAACGAATTCAATTGTAGATGTTATTTCTGAAAGTGAAATTATAAATTCAGGAGAGAGCAGTCTCACAGACTTAATTCAAAAAAAGTCTTCTCTGCATATTAATTCTAATGGAGCTTTTGGGAAGGCCACATCTCTCTTTCTTAGAGGAGCGGACTCTAGTTATACACTTATTGTAATAGATGGAGTTGAATATAATGATAAGAGCTCCGTTGGTGGCGCCGCTATTTTAGAACATATTGATTTATCTAGTGTTGAAAAAATTGAAATCTTAAAAGGATCCCAGAGTGTTCTGTATGGTTCAGATGCACTAGCGGGAGTTATTAAGATAACAACAAAGTCTCCTGGAAAAAATATTGGCTCAAATGGAAGTATTGGCTATGGGAGCTATGATAATAAAATGGCCTCTTTTTCAACTTCACAAAAGGGAGAGTTCTTTGATTACTCTATGGGTCTGAGCCTTCAAGATGTAGAGGGAGTATCATCATATAATTCTCTTAGGGCGCCAATGGCGGAAAAAGATGGACTCAGTAACTTAACGGCAAACTTTAAGGGACAAAAGAAGATTTCTAAAAAGGATTCTGTAGAATTTAATCTTAGAGGGGTGAGAGCAGAAAGTGATTTTGATTCAAGCACCGAAGATAAGTTAAATTACATGGGAAGAGACTCCCAGCTAATTGCAGGACTAAAGTATAAAAGAATCATGGGAGAGTATTGGGTACCTGAACTCTCTTTCAATTTTAATAAATCAGATCGATTAACAAACTCTTTTTCTTTATCACGACTTGTAGCAAAGACGAAGAAAGCTGAGTTATTTAATTCTTTCTTTATTAATGAAAATATTACTCTCATTAATGGCGTAGAGTTTGAAGAAACTAAAGCTAGTATTGAAAGAATTGATAATAAGAAGAATTTTAATTCTTTAGCCGCATATATTGGCTCTCACTTTGTTTATGATAAAGCGAGTTTACAACTGGGTGGACGTTGGACAAAGGAGAGTAACTTAGCTGACCAACTTACATGGAAAGCGGGGATGAGTGTTTATATCCTAGATAATACAACATTTAAAATGAATGCTTCTACTGGCTTTAAGAGTCCAAGTCTTTATCAGCTATTTAGTACTTATGGAAACGATAAGCTGCTTCCAACAAAAAGTAGAAGCTTTGATTTTGGAATTGTTCAGAAGTTATACAACTCTGAGATATCTCTTACAGTATTTAAAGATTCTTATGAAAATGTCATTGATTTTGAAAGCACCTTAAATAAGTACACAAATACATTCAAGGCCGAGTCTAAGGGAGTAGAGATTGGATGGAGTGCAGACTTTAATTTGATAACTATAGATGCCTCTACAACTCTACTTAGGGCAATAAATAAGTCATCTGGAAGTGAAGGCACTTACTTGGCAAGAAGACCTAGAGAGAAGTATTTTGTTGGTCTAACTCATCAACTAAATGAAGTTTTAACCAGCTCATTGAATTACACCTATGTAGGACAAAGAGAAAATAGTGATTTTGACTCAATTGTCTTAAGTTCTTACTCTTTAGTTGATCTAGACTTTAAATATGATTTCTCTAAAGGACATAACTTAATTTTGAAATTAGGTAATGTATTAGATAAGGAGTATGAAGAAGTTTATGGTTTTGGAACTCTTGGACGTAATTACCTCTTAAAGTATAATTTTAGAATGTAATGAATATAACTTATACCTTTTCCATATTAACTTCTCTTCTTCTTCATCTAGTTCTGGTGGCAGACTTTCCAGCGATGAGTAGTGGAGACGTTAGAGTTGAGCTAAGTTCCTCACAGAGTAGCTTTAGAGTGAACTTAGATAGACGTATTCCTGTCGAGAAGAAGGCACCAAAGACTAGGACTCTCGTACAACAACAGAAAGAAAAGGTCTCAGAGAAGTCAGCTGCAAAGTCTTCTATTAGTGTTGAGAATAAGTATATTCCAAAGTATCCGTATAAATCGAGAATCTTTGAAGAGGAAGGCTCAGTAGTCGTGACCGTTTCTATTGATAGAAATGGAAAAATAGTAGATTCATTTATTGCAAAAAGTAGTGGTCATGAAAGATTAGACTTAGCAGCACTTGAGGCTTCAAAAAAAAGTAGCTTTAATATGATGACTCTGGGAGATGAATCTTTCATTTCTCACAATCTTGAATTTGAATTTAAACTATCCAAATAGTGGGAGTAGGTTTGTTACAAGTTATAATTATATTCATCATTTCTCTATCTAGTTTTTCTTCCGAGAGGATCGTAAGTACTGTCCCAAGTTTGAGTGAAGCTCTTTATGAATTACGTCTTAGTGATAGTGTTGTAGGTGTTAGTAAGTACTGCCTATTTGATGAATCTTTTTGCAGTAAAGAAAAAGTCGGAACCTCCTTAGATATTAGTTATGAAAGAATATTAAAACTAAAAGCTAGTACCGTGATTCTGAGCTCTTCAGCTAGTGAAGTTCAAGTAAAGAATTTATCTAAACTCAATATCAAAACACTCCTCCTTGCTCATGATAGATTAGATGATATTTATAGCTCTATTAAAATTCTTGGGAAGCGTTTCTCTCGAGAGCAAGAGGCTAGGGAGCTGGTTAGAAAGTTAGATACTTCTTTAAGTCGTACAGGTTTAAAATTAAAAGATACAAAGGTCTTATTTTTAATATCTTCAGATATTAGAGATGGAAAAGTTGTTAAGGCCCAGGCGGCGGGAAGTAAGAACTTTTATTCTGATATCCTTGAGAAAATTGGATTGAGCAATATATTAAAGACGAGCTCAATGAGTTATCCTGAAGTTGGTAGAGAGAATCTTATTTCTTTAAAATATGATTATATTATTGAAATATTTGGAAGTCATAATGATAGTACGCTAACTTTAAAGAAAGAAGCATGGAAGGAACTTGGAAGATCTAAAAAGAGCTCTTTTAAGTATGTGCCTCTTGTTGGAAATTATTTATTTGTCCCAGGACCTAGTGTTTGGAAAATCGCTCAAGACTTAAAGAATGAAGTAGGGAAAAACAATGTTGTTAATAAATAACTTATCATTGGTTATAAATAAAAAAGAAATTTTGAAAAATGTCTCTCTAGATTTCTCTACTGGTGGTTTGCTAACAATTTTGGGCCCTAATGGATCAGGAAAGTCTTCTCTCATAAAATGCATTTCTGGAATCTATGATAATTGGACGGGAGAAATATCTTTAAATGGCAGAAGTATTAGGGAGTACTCTATTCTTGAAAGAGCTCAAATAATTTCTTATGTTCCTCAGTTATTAGAAGTTCATGCTGAATTTACGGTATGGGACTTTTTCGAAATGAGCTACTATCCTAACCTCAAAGACTTAAGAAAACTTTCTAAAGAAGAGTTAGATAGAGGTCACGATATATTAAAAAACTTTAACCTTGAGACCTTAAAAAATAGGTCTCTATTAAGTCTTAGTGGGGGAGAAAGGCAAAGAGTCTTTATAGGCGCTTCTGTATTTCAAGGACCTAAGTTACTTCTTCTAGATGAACCAACTTCTTTTTTAGATCCAAAAGTTCAAGACGATATCAATCAAATCATTTTTTCTTTGCAAGAGAAAATGGACGTTATTCTTATTTCACATGATATAAACTCTACTTTAATGAATAGTAAGAGAATCATCGGGTTAAAGAATGGAATGAATTTCTTTGATGGTTCGCCAGAGAATATTATTAACAAGAGTCAATTAGATAAACTCTTTGATAAGTCTTTCAAGATGATTAAACATCCTAGTTCAACTCTAGAGATTATCGTTCCGGAGATATTTTAATGAATCTTTTAAAATTTCTTTTTCTATTCTTAACGATTCTTCTCTTTGCTTCTCTCTCTTTACTTATTGGTCCTGGAGACTTTAGCTATGGTGATGAAGTATTTAAAGACATCGTTTTAAGTATTAGACTTCCACAGGTAACACTTTCTTTTTTAGTGGGAGGACTTCTCTCTCTTAGT
The DNA here is from genome assembly GCF_041587335.1 of Halobacteriovorax sp. Taxonomy (GTDB): domain Bacteria; phylum Bdellovibrionota; class Bacteriovoracia; order Bacteriovoracales; family Bacteriovoracaceae; genus Halobacteriovorax. Next base: position 2,129 of record NZ_JBFGYP010000112.1, on the reverse strand, counting down.
GGATTACTTTTTCAGGCAATGTTTAAAAACTCTCTTGCAACTCCTTATACTCTTGGTGTTGCTAGTGGAGCGGCCCTCGGGGCCACCGTTTATTTCACTCTAGGACTTGCCTTTACTATTCCTTTTATAAACTCCGTTAGTATCTTTAGTTTTGGATTCGCATTACTTTGTGTTGTTCTTGTTTACTCAATGGCCATTAAAAATGGGAGAGTGAGTACGCACTCTCTATTGCTATCAGGAGTTGTACTTTCAATGGTATGCTCTAGCCTAATACTATTCCTACAATTCATGGGCCATGAAAGAGATGCTCTGCAAGTTGTTCGCTGGTTAATGGGTGGGTTAGATGTTGTAGGTTTTGAATCTACTCTTAGGCTAATACCTATTTCACTCGTTGCTCTAACTTATTCTCTATTTCACTCGCGTAAGCTTAATATAATGTATCTAGGAGATGATATTGCAATTACTAGAGGTGTCGATATCTACAGGTTTAGAAAGTACCTTTATTTACTTAACTCTCTTGTTGTTGCAATGGTTGTTGCCGAGTGTGGACCAATTGGCTTTGTGGGGCTACTAGGCCCTCATATGGCCAAGAAATTATTTAGTCATAAACATCAATTATTAATACCTTCTTCATTCATGTTGGGTGGATTACTACTTATGATTTGTGATCTTCTTTCTAGAAATATTTTATCAAGTACCCAATTACCTATAGGTGTTTTGACGGCATTGATGGGGGGGCCATTTCTACTATTTCTACTATCACGCTCTCCTAGAGTTTGATCAAAATAGTTGTAAGGTTTTTAGTGCAGTCAAAATAATGTCGTTTCTAGGTATCTTTTGACACCTCATTTTCTTAATTATTTAAAGTATTTAAATGATCTTTATGTAGTCCTCTTCATTAATTCTCTCGCAAGCTTCTGTGATTTGGTTTGGCCAGAAAATGTAAGAAGAGGAATTTGATGAATAGTAGGCCACTAGTGACAAAGTGACGACTACTAATACTATGAAATCATGCGAAACTTAACTCTGCCCCTATGGTTTGTAGGGGCACTTTGTCACCCTCGTAGTTTTTTTGACGTCTTATTAAGTAAAAAACTTGGCATCACTATTGCTATATGTAAAGCAAGAGTAATCAAGGATGAATACTCAAGAATATCATGGAAGATAAAAGCCGATTTATGAAGTTTCTACGGATGGAGACATAGTAGTAAAAAGGTCAGTTAAGATTTACAGGATGTGAGTCAAAACAACAAAAAGAAACGAGTTCGATAATCCTGACTTTTCCCTCTCTCTTGCTAGGAAAAATCAACTCAAAAAGTATTGGTACCCGAAGACCTGATGATAGAAGCAATTTAAAATAACAGTCTATCGGGTACCTTTCTTTTAATCTACGCTACAAGCTTTCTAAGTTCTTCAATACTAAATTCTAAACTTTCTGCAACATTGATTAACTCTTTCGAAGAGTCTTCAACTTGATGAGCACTCTTTGTTGTTAATTGATTTGCATTATCAATTTCTTGAACTGCTGTATTAATTTCTCCAACACCAGAGCTTTGCTCTTGAGAAGCTGTTGCAATCTCATTCGTTGAGTCTGTAACTTTTGAGAACATTTGATCAATTTCTTTAAGAGTCTTCTCGCAACGAGAAGAGATATCTAATGTTTGAGTAATTATCTCTTCACTCTTTTTTACAGCACTGCTGACTTCAGATTTTGAACTCTCAATCATGGATGAAATATTTTTTAAACTTCCATCTAGTAGCTCTGAGATTTCATTGGCCGAATTACCACTCATATGAGCAAGGTTACCAACTTCTTCAGCTACCACAGAGAATCCTTTTCCGTGCTCTCCGGCCCTCGCTGCCTCTACTGAAGCGTTGAATGATAGAAGCTTTGTTTGAAAAACAATATCGTTAATGACACTTGTTTTATCCTGTACGTTATTAAAAACGCCTAGGATTTCTTCAAACCTCTTATGGTTATTATCTACTTTTCCTATAAGTTCACTAGATGCTGCGTTCATTTCTTGAACCTTTTCTGCAAGGTTTAGAATTAATCGTAACCCTTTATCTAGCTCTTTTTTTCCTGTATTAACAAGCCCTGCACTCGATACGGCAGTTGAAGTATTCTT
>NZ_JBFGYP010000111.1:0-10316 GCF_041587335.1 Halobacteriovorax sp. | reverse complement strand
GGAGCATCTTTAATTTGAGAGAAGTGTTTACTTGTATAGCTTGCACCGGCCCTCTCTTTGATAATTGCTAGATTGGCTTCTTGTAAGAGAGAGTCTTTAGATACCACTTCCTCTAAGTAATCAGAGATTGTCACACCTATCTTTATATACTTCTTAGGAAGACCTCTAATGGCAGAAGTATTTAGAATAGTTAGAGGTAGCTTAATATCTAATTGTGCTGGTCTACTTATATTAGAAAGTGTTCTCAGTGATACTTGAGGTCTATATGTATCTCCAAATTCTCCTAAGTAGATGATCTCTCCATTACTTATTTCAAAAATAAATTGAGTTCTTATAATATTATTCCATTGCCATGGATGAACAGGGATTATTAAGTAATCTTTTTCAGTTAAGTTATTCTTATCAAACGACTCTAGTAGTAATTCTTTTTCCTTAGGTTCTAATGAGTCATTTAGAATTTCAGTTTCATTAGTAGATTTTGAGAAAGTATATGAGGATTGATCTCTTTTTATAGCAATCCAATGAAGTTGGAATCCTTTTGACTCCTCAGGAGAGTAGAGTTGATTTTCTTCAAGGTTCCACCCAATTCGTCCTTTGTTTAAAAGCGCCTTTGGATGACCGTTTAAAAACGATTCTCTTTGAACTTCAGACATTTCTAAAAGCTCTGAAGACTTTATATCCTTTCTTTTTTCTAGCAGGTGAATATCTCTAACGATAGTGTTGTTAAGCTCTTCAAGGAAGTTTGCTAGGACAATATCTGTTAACAGGAGTTCTTTTTGTGCATCTATGAAAAATTGAGCGGCACTTTTAATTTTGGTTTTTTCTTCATTTTCAATTCTAAGAACTGAATCTACATCGATAACGAGAGATGTCCAGATTGTTTCTTTACCAGTGAACTCATATTTAATCCCTGAAGCTAGTGATAGGCTGTAGACTTCATTTTCTTTAGTTGGAAGAATATTTTCTTCGTAGTAAAGCTCACCAATTGCCTTGGCCACTAGGTTTTGATTTGCTTTAAGATTGAGCTCTCTTAGTTCCACGGATACCCCTCTTGAAAATAAGTCTCTCTATCACATAGTAGAAGTGCAGCTCTTTTGTGTGGAAAATCAAATTCTTTCTCTTTTCTCCAGCATTCAAAGTGATTGATGTACCTAATTATTCTTGTATTATCACTTCTAGGTTCACCAGCTAGGAGCTGAGTTCTTTGGTCATTTAAAAATGAGTAGTGACTTGTTGCTTTTAAGATAGCGTCAACATTAACTCTTCCAAGGCAAGACTCTTCACCAATTAGGAAGTGGAATCCTCTATCGTAGTTAGAGAAGTCATAGAAAGGTCCAAGTCTATCTTCTTTGGCCCAATAGAACTCAAAGTAGCCCACAGGCTCATTATTGAATTCAAGAATTGTTGGTATACTGTGAGGATCTTTTAAACCGTTCTCTAGATAACTTTCTAGCTCTTGTTTAGATTTATTAAGTTCCCAAAAATTGTAAATGAACTTTTTATTATGCCAGCTATGAAAGTTGTCTAAGTCATTTTCAACGTTTGCAACTCGAAACGATATAGTCGTATCAATTTCAGAGTAATATTTTTTATATAATAATTCTCCAGGAGAGTAACCCGGTCGTTTTGGGTGAGTGATCCCATTTGTAGAGACTTCTACAGGCTCATTGTTTGTGTCTGCGGCCTTGGCCCAAATATTACCGAGAGAAGCAAATGTTTCTCTTGGAAGAATAATTGATTCGTCTTTAATTAAGTGATTAAAGCTTAAGTTATTTTGAATTAGGTTTTTAGAGAGAATTACTGTGAAAGCTTCTTTAGGAAATAAGTTAAAGATTGATTCTAAACAGATAAGCGTAACATCATCATTTATGTATTTTAAGTCTAAGATTTTGAATATGTTCTCTTCTTTTTGAAATGAGTATTCAAGAGTTGTTAAGTCACTTGTAAGTTTAACTTTGTCTTGATTGATTAGCTCAATGTTGTAAAAGAGATTAGTATTGAAAGATTGTAGTTTTATTTTCTTAGACATGCTTAACTGCTCCCTTAATCGGGTTATTCATTGGTATATAAATATCTGCAGGGCTCTTCATTGTATTTTCATTAATTTCTTTCAAGCAACACTTATAATTTCCCTTAACCCATAGATATTGCTCATTTAAAAGATAGTCTATGCAGCTTGAATCTTTTACTCCATTTTCCTTAAGCTCTCTAATAGATTTATTTAGAATTTGAAGGAAATTTGTTTCTTTTTCACCACTTATTCTAGATAAATGAGAAATCGTGTCAAAAGCTGTGTTTATAATTAAATAGTAACAGAATATCTTTTGACCAAGTTCTGGCGTCAGAATATTTCCATTATCTAGTGCGAGCTCTTGAGAGTATGGGCTATATTGCTTAAATCCGTCTTCGCTGTATCCTGTTCCCTGACAATCTCTAAAGTATAACTTTATAGGAAAACCCCCATCATTTAACTTTAAGATAATATTTTGTTGGTGAGCTCCAAGGAAGATTCCAAAATTAGCTTGAGAGTCTAATAGTGGAGAAATGACTACTTTTGTAAACTCAGTAAACCAGTCCAAGTAGTATGAAGAGTTTTCTCTAGTTGTATAATTATCTAATAGTGAAGAACCATTTGGTGAGAGTTGGTTAAGAGTTGCAAGTAGAACAGTGCTTTCTTCTTCACCATCTATAAAAGGGTTTATTCTACAAGATACAATTGAATCAATTGCCGTTTCACCTTTTTCATTCTTAAGAGCGGCATAGGCCGGTTCATGTAGGACATTAAAGTTTGGCCATTTTTCTTGCAGCTTGATTCCTTCTTTTGTTTTGAAGACATCACTGACTTGAATACCTCTATCTACTTCAACTTGTTGGAGGTGTCTTATTGAGTTTGTCAGTCTTAGGCTCATTGAGAACTTGAGCATATACTTACAATTTTTAGAGTAAATACTTCTAATAGATGAAGTACTGTACCATCTGACTTCAGATCCTCTATGTAAAAATGAAATCTTGTTTTTAGATTCTAATTCTTTTACAAAATTATTGTTTCTAATATTAGTGAGCTGCCATGGGTGAACTGGAATGAGCTTCTTATTATCTTTTGTTAGTTTCTCAACTTCTAAAGATCCGAGGCAATCTCTTGCGATAGAGTCTATCCACGTTGAACTAAATTCTTTTTCATGTTTTTCTAGCATGACATCTTCGTCAACAATTGCCCAAGCTAGAGAGAAGCTTTTTCTGTATTCTGGTGAATAGTTTTTAAAGTCTTCACTCGTAAATCCATCTCTTGCTTTTGGGTATGGATGAAAGGAGTGACCTAGTATTAATAAACTCTCAGCCTCAACGAAGTTAAGTATCTTTTTGTAATCGTTTTCAATTTTTACTTCTAGGTCTTCTAGAAATGTTTGAATATTTTTTTGGCTCTGTTGAACTCTAGCTTTGAATGAGTTTATTTGAGTCTCGTCTGATTGATCCATTTGCTCACAAGAGTAATTAATTACCCAATCGAGAGATTTTTCAATATTTACTAATTGATTATTAATCTTATGTCTTAGGCCATATTGATGTTTACCTAGAATTGAAAAGAAAGTGAGTTCAATACTTAGAGTTTCATTCTTAGTATTAATAAACTCTATAGACTTATTCTCAGGATTTTTCTTAATAGAGTCTAGTTCTATAAATTCTCTTAAGAGAGAGTTTACCAATGCTTCAAATGTATAAAGTAATGACTTTTCTTTCAAGTTTAACTCTCTTTTGCTTCTAGGTTAACTGCAGGAGTCTTTTCTTTAATTATTAAAACAAAGACAAGTGCCATAATTGTGAACGAGACAAAAAATACAACTGCTTTTTCTGGAACAAGATGAAGTTTCATCGATAGAGCAATTAGACCGGCCCCTACAGCGTAGCCAAAAGAGTGAGCAACACTTGCTAATCCAAGTTTTTTTCCAAAGACAGTTTCTTTAGATTTAGTTTTCTTAGAGTTACTAATTAGTGAGAGATAAACTGGTGGAATAAGAGCTGTCGCAAAGGAAATAAAAATAATCGAAATCCAAATAGATTGTTCATTAGTAGAGTACATTAGCACGATTGAACCAATCACTAACGAACTCGCACCAATGAGAACTCTTGGTATCCATCTAGACTTTAATAGCCAAATACTTAATTGTTGTACTAGTAGTGCAGTAACACTTAGTACTAGAATGATTTTTGCAAAAAGTATTGTTGCATCTTTACCGTCAATATGAAGAACTTCTTTTAAGTGATGTCCTAGGAAAGTATGAATAATTCCTATGAAACTTGTAAAAATCATTGCAAGTAAAATAGGGTAGAGCGCTTCTTTAATACTTATTTTCCAGCTTTCAAGTACTGCTTTTAGTTTTATTTCTGTTTTTGAATTTTGAGTCTGTACATTTGAATCAGATGTTAAAAAGCAACTTGTCGCTAGAGTGAAAATCCAAATAGTTGCAGCATAGATTATAAACTCAAAGTTTACTTGTTTAAATAATATAAGAATTGGGCCTAGGATTCTTCCAAGGTTTAGGCACATTGAATTTCTAGTGAGTACTTTTATATGTTCCGTTTCTTTAATTAGGTCTAGCTGCCATGCCTGAGATACTGGAACTATCGCAGAAGCTAGGAGACCGTATATAATTCTACTGGCAAAAACCATCGCGATCTTTACGCTTAGAGGTATTGTTGTATTGAAAATAAATAAGAGCGCCATAAGTACAAATGAGATAGTCATACCAAGCATTCCAAAACTTAAGACTCTTTTTCGTCCTAGCTTATCACTTTTTGCTGCCCAAAAAGGACCCATAAATGAAAAGATTAATGAACCTACACTTATAGCACCAATAATATTAGCAGTAACAACACCTGTCTCTTCTGCAATATATGGAATCGTCGTGTAAAGAATCATCTGTACACAGCTAAATGTGAGTGTATTTAGGTAAGCTATAAAAAGTTTTGATTTATTATTATTCATTTTACTTATCTTCTTAAATGCAAAAAAGAGGCTTTCAAAATTAATTGTTGGCCTCTTTCGTTTTACTATAAATTGTCAAAAATTAATTAATCAATTTTTCCTGTAAGAACAAAGTTCACGCCCATAGTAGTTTGACCTGCACAAATGTTTCCAGCGTCTGCAAGTGGAACCATTACTGCTAGGTTATGTGGGTGACCGTAGTAAAGGTACTCGTTCGGACCTTTGAATGCTTCATCAATTACTTTCTGTCCTTCTGTACACTCTGTATCACCGTTTACTGCATATGCTTTAGAAGTGATAAGTTTGATAGTAGAAAGAGCATTGTCAGCTAATAGAATAGCGCTGTAGTTACAAACTTTTCCATTCTCTTCAAATGTTGCTTTCATTAGACCGTTATCAAGTGTTATGTCTGTTGTTACTGTACCAAACTGAGCATTGATTCTTGCAAATTCAACTGGAGTTGCAACATCAGTAACAACGTTATTACAAATGTACTTATTGAAAGTTGTTTGCCATCTTTCTCCTGGCATTGTTAAGTCTCCACTTTGAGCAAAGCTTAGTGTTGATACTGTTAAAAGTATCAATGATAGTATTCCTTTTTTCATAATTCTCTCCATGTTTGTGTCAGGTTCATTTATGAAGAAGTTTGTATCATCAAACTTTTGTTGGGGCAAGGTGTTCTTTTGGAAATGTTTAGGAGGAATGGGGAGCTTGTCTAAGTTCTACTAAGTTTGTTTCGACTTTTTTAGCTCTTTTTGCCTCTTGGCCTCTTCAGAAGTGGTGTGCTTAAGGTCTAGACCGTAATTTAATGTGAGATAGCGCTCGATTGGCATCCATTCTCCATCTGGAGTCTTGATTCTCTTTGTATAAGTACAAATTAACTGAATCCCCGAGTGGGTTTTAGATAGAAAGTGAATAAGTACTATGAAGAGAGTAATGAAAAACATCCCTATTAATGTGAATGAGAGAAATATTTTAAAATGATCTTCAGGTTCGAATAATACATTTTTTAAAAGAGTTATAAAGATTAGGGGAAGGATTAGAAATCCTGCAGTGTATACAAAGATATACTTTTTGGCCCAGCTTACTGATTTGAATAGCTTTTTCGTGTAGCTAGCGCTGTCATCTTTTATAAGAATAGCTAGATAGAGCAAAAATGCGCAGGCGGTAGGTAAACTTAAGCCAATCATTACATTATTACTGATTCCTGTGAGTACAATTTCTCCAAATATGTGGCCACATATTGAGAGATAAACCCAAAAGAGCGAGACAAGAAAAAGTGCATCTACAAGAAGACTATTCTCTTCACTTTCAAGTGAGACGACCTCAAGCACACACAGAAGAAAAAATGTTAATATCGTTGCAGTTGAACTCATAGGTAAGGCCAGGAACTGACTAGCCCCATTAGTGTGAATCGCAAGCTCTAAGAAAAGAATAGATACAGTTAAACCAAGAGAGAAGACTCTAATCTTACTAAGAGTGAAACTTGATAAGTTAAATTGTTTAATACTTACCTTGTTGAAAAATAAAATAATGAAAACTAGTGAAGTATAAGGACTAATTATTGGTGCATTTGGGATAGGTCTATAAGTAATTTCCCATCCTTGAAACCATCCAAAAATTGAAAGAATAAATGGCATTAGTACTGTCAGCCCTAGGGTCTGTTTAATTATCTTTTCCATAGAGTGTCATTTTATCATATTAAGAATCTTAATAATGTTCTTTTTCTATTAAGATTTCTTGCTAATTCGGGAGGTTATTGCACTTGTTCAATAAGTGTTTGAAAATGCTTGTGCATAGAGTCTATCGCAACATCTTGAATTTCTAACTGTCTAAACTTAATGCCGGCCAATTTGAAAATCTTTTTTGAAATTCTATTAGATTCTGTTTCTCGGTGCTTATCACTTAAATATATAACTTCATTCACTTTAGAGCTCGCTAGTAATTTAGCGCACTCATGACAAGGAAATAGTGTGACGTAGGCCCTTGTTCCCTCGAGGCTATCTTTTGAATGAAGAATGGCATTTGCTTCTGCGTGAACAACATATCCGTATTTTTGGAACTCCAATGAAGCCTTTGGGTTTTTTCCCCACGGGAGTTGAGTTTCATCAATACCGGCTACAAAACCATTGTATCCCATTGTTACTTGATGATTATTTTTATCAACAAAGACAGCGCCAACTTTTGTTGAAGGGTCCTTTGACTTAAAGCTGGCCATCATTGCCTGTAGCATAAAGTATTCATCCCAGTTTATAGGGGACTTTGCAGGAATAAAATTGATATTGTTTTCTTCATTTAACATTTTTGTAAAATATCTGAACTATTTTCATTTGCATAGACTTTATGAAATGAAGTTCTTAATTTAATTAAAACCTATTTAGTATTGGGGCGCTTATGAATCGATTTTTTATAATATTTACAATTTTACTAACTTTTGGAGGTTGCTCTCAGTTGGAGCTTACTGCCATGCAGTGTGAGACGTATGACTGGAAAAAGTCCGGGAAGATTGATGGTGCTGGAGGGAAGAGTTTACTCCACTCTATAAAGAACGCCTGTCTGGAGAGTCAGTATATTGTATCTTCAGAGGAGGAGAAGCTTTATATGGAAGGCTTTGGAGAGATGTACTGTCGCACTAAGGTCGCATTTTCTGTGGGATTAAAACTAAAGAGCTATGATGTAGATAAATGTTCTCCGTCTTCTAAGAAACTTTTATCTCGTGCTTTTACGCTTGGTAAAAAGAGAGGAACTTTAAAGAAGCAGCTCCGAGAGCTCGATCAAAAGAGAAGGGATATTGTCGTCGATTTAGGGGATTCATATCTAGATAAAGAATTAGTAAATAACCTCAATTCTCAAAAACTAGAATACGAAAAAGAAATTAGAGAATTAGAGAGAGAGCTTTCTTCTTTGCCAGATTCATTTATAGAATAATTTGTTCTACTTGTAGAACCCTCTTTTGAAATTCAAATAGTTATATAGTTTAAAAATGGCCGCCCTATTGCATCAGTAATTGCAATTAGGGAGGTCGTAATGAAAAAAATTATATTAGTTTTATCAGCAGTCTTGATTGTAGGCTGTGGTAAGGAAAGTGGAGAACCCTCTGTCTCTCCAATCATTGATACTTTGGAGGGAGTTGAACAAGAGTCTTCAAAAGTATTATTAAGCCCAAGGGTTCACAATTATAAAGTAAAAAAATTCTTTTTTAAAAGAGAGACTCTTCCCAGTACTGATAAAAGATATATAGAAATTCAAATCAAAAAGATATTAGATGAAAATAATTTTAATAATCTAAATCAATCAATGGGGCTAAAAGAAATATTAATCAAGGGGAAACACTTAGTATTATCAAAAGGTCATCAGCAGGGAATATTTGAGCAGTTAAATAAGATGACAGATATTTCAAAGCTTACTATTGAAGCACAAACTGTAGATCTTTTTGAAGATCTTCACCTGCCAGGTACTAGCGTCTATATTTCAGCACATGAATTGAACCTCGCTAAAAAAGGAAGCCTTGATATCACTCCTCTAGGTTTTTCAAGTAGACCTAAGCTTTTAGAGAAGGGGAGGGACGGCCAAAATTCAGGAGAGATAGTTCTAAATATTAAGAAATTAAACTATGATCAAAATCGCCGAAGTTCTGTTTTTATTTTGAACGGAGGAAGGGGACAGGATGGTTCATTAGGAGTTAAAGGGCCCAACGGAAGTAGGGTGAGAGATCTTGGAAATGGTGTTGTTTTTAAAACTTTGACTAAAGAGTTCTGTGATCTTTTAGATACAAGACACTTTGAAAGAGAAAGATTTAATAAGAGATTAGTATGTTCGACTCATACTTCATATGAGGGGAGTAAGGTATGGCCCACTGATGGTCGAGACGCTATATCTGGATCTAGACCTGGAACTGGAGGAAGAGGTGGCTTCTTTCTGACTTATGTAAAATTTCCGAGAGAGTTAGTTGAAGTTAAGGGAGGTCTGTCTGGTCAGAGTGCTGGGTTAATAAAGGGTGGGGAAGCCGGGACTCCATTAGTGTCATATCATCAAGAGTTTTTTATCAATAGAAACAACTCATCACAACTTAAGAGTACAAAGAAAAAGGTATCATCAAAAGGAATTGATGCTGTTTCTCCAGGGCCCGAAAAATCTATTGGCGAAGACGGAGCCTGTGAGTATTCAAGTCTTGTTAAATTTTGGGAAACTGAAGGATATTTAGAAAAAGATCTACTTTTTGCAACTGATCTCTACATTAATAATCACATAGAAGAGGCAAGTTTATTGTTCTCTGAACTTGATTGGAGTTTAAACTTTAAAGAGATTGGTGGAGATTCTGTAAAGTCTATGGCACTTAAATCCAAGGTCAATGAGAGTAGACTTAAGATTAACTCTCAGAAAGACTATTTTGGAAATAGTGTAAATTGGGTTCCAAACTATTCTTTAGAAGCAAACTTCTCAAAATTTAAAAAAGATTTAGAATTTTCATTCAAGACTTTATATATGACATATTGGATAAAAAACTCTCAGAAGTCTATTGAGAGCAAAGTTGAAGCAATGGAGAAAGTTCAGTCTTCACTTTTTGAAGAAATTGAAAGAGGAAAGGAAGCGTACGAAAACTTAGTTTTTAAGATACCTTTACTAAAAGAAAAAATAGACACATTTAGAGTACAGGAGGAGTACTTTTCTAATGAGGTTCGTAGAGTTGAAAAAGAAATTAATAAAATGGCGAGAGAGAATATTATTGAAAGGCATAGAGTTCCTTTTTTTAAAAAGGCCCTAAGCTCTGTCGCAGCTCTTTCTACTGCTATTCCTGCAGGGCAGCCTGCTTTAGGTTTAATTGGATCTAGTCTTGGGATTCTTTCTAGTCATATTGGAACTCATAGACCTCTAGGTGATATTATTAGTGATTCTTCAAGTATTTATAATAATTTTCAAAGCTTGAAGTTAGAGGAGTCAAGTCAGAACTGGAATGAGATCTGGTCTAAAGTTAAACTAAATAGAGTTGCTGAAATTAATAATAAAGATGAATTGAAAGAGTATTTAAATAATTTAACTGAGTTCTCTAAACCAATAATTGCAGCCGCTAAGGTTCAAGCTGATCATTGGAGGAAAAGAGAACTTTCTAGAACAGAGATTTCAGCAGAGATCGAAAAAATAAAAAATACACATAGTGTATTTAAAGATGTAACTAAAAGTTTAAAAAGATTTATGGATCAGAAGAATGTATTGGTTCGAGAAGTTAACACAATTCAGGCAGATATTCTTAAAACAATAAGCTCAATTTATAATAATTTCGATAAAGTCTCAGAGTTAAATTATCACAAAGGAGAGTTATTAAGTAATGGTG
>NZ_JBFGYP010000110.1:0-10425 GCF_041587335.1 Halobacteriovorax sp. | reverse complement strand
TCTAACACCAAACCGTTAGGCAGAGAGACTCCTAATGGCGCATAAGGTGTTTTAAGTCCTACTCTCACATTGGCAGCACCACATACAACACGCTTATTCTCTTTATCACCATAATTGAAAGTGACTAAGTTAAGCTTATCAGCTTCAGGGTGCTTTTCTATTTCTACAATCTCTGCAACACGAATCTTTTCTAAGTGATCGCCAATAACAATAACTTCTTCAACTTCAGCAGTTCCTAAAGTGAATTTAACACCAAGATCTTTTGGTGACATATCTGGAATAGAAACAAAGTCTTTAATCCATTCAGTACTAATTAACATATATTTTTCCTTCTACTAAAACGTTTTGAATTGAGTGTTAAATCTTAAGTCACCACTTTGCAGGTGCCTAATATCGTCTATTCCATATTTCATCATAACAAGTCGATCTAGACCTAGACCAAATGCAAAGCCATTGTACTTCTCTGGATCAATTCCCCCAGACTTAAGCACGTTAGGGTGAACCATTCCACAAGGAAGTAGCTCTAGCCAACCAACTTGCTTACATACAGAACAACCCTTTCCTGAACAAATAAGACACTTAATATCTAACTCAAAACCAGGTTCAACAAATGGGAAAAATCCTGGACGTAGTCTTACTTCAACTTCTTTCTTGAATATTTCTTTTAAAATTGTCTTCATGAAATAAATAAGGTGCCCAACAGATATATCTTCCCCAACCATCATTCCTTCAAGTTGATTAAAAACCATCTCATGAGAAGCATCAGTTCTTTCACATCTAAACACTGTTCCAGGAGCTATAAACTTAAATGGAGGCTTACGAGATTGCATACCGTGAACTTGAACTGTAGATGTATGAGTTCTCAGTAAGTGCTTTTTCTCATCAGACTCTTTGTTAGGATCGTGAAACCAGAATGTATCTTGCATATCTCTAGCAGGATGATCACCAGGAATATTTAATGCTTCAAAGTTATGAAATTCATCTTCAATATGAGGACCATCTAAAATATCAAACCCCATAGATAGAAAAATATCTTCAATCTCTCTTTGTATTAGTGTTCTAGGGTGAAAACCACCACCAAGAGAACTACCAACCTTAACATCGTCAGTTAACGTGATATCAATACGGCTTGAGGCCAATTTTTCATTAATCTCTTGAGCTTCAATGGCCGTCAGTTTATCTGCAACCATTTTTGTAATATCATTTTTGATATCGTTGGCCTTAGGACCTATGGCCTTTCTTTCATCTGGAGTCGCATCTTTTAAAGATTTAAGAACATCTGAGATCAATCCTTTCTTTCCAAGAAACTCAGACTTTAAGTTTAAAATATCGGCCTGGTTTGTTAGCCCACCAATTTTTCCCTCAAATTGAGAGAAGAGCTCATCTAATTTTTTAATCATTTTCGTATTTCCCTTGAATTCTAGTAAAGCTAGAACATTAATTCTAAACGTCGCATTTTGTCATAGGAATGGAAAATGATCAAGACGAAGCGGGTAAAAGCAGATAGACAGAAGAAAGGAATGATGCGGGGGCAAATCCCCCGCAAGACTAACGGTTTAAAAGGTTCAAGACCTTTTGAGTAATGGCCAAAATTGGGTAACTAACAATTGATCAGCTAAACTGAAAAATAAGGATAGTCTTGTGCAATTTCCATGGCCAAGAATACGTAAATGTAAAATTCACTTGTGTAAGTCTAGTCTCTGATACGCCTCCTTAAAAAGCACAGAATAGATTGATCTTCAGATCAAGAGCTATGGACTCATTATAACACAGTAGGTTATTTTTAAATTTAATATTTCTTAACAATTATTGACTAGAAACCTGACACAAAGATGTAGAAAGAATATACAAATTTAGAGGTAGAAATAAAAAACCAAGCAGGCATCGACCCTCTAGAGAAGAGGGCCATGAAAGCTATTTATTAAAATTCTTTGAAATATCGTCGTAGAACTCTTCTAACTCTTCAAGGTTTACTGTTGCTGTCCCTTTTTTAGCTACAACAACACCTGAGCCACAGTTTCCGAGCCAACATGCATCAGTTAAAGACGCTCCAGCAAGAAGAGATGAAGTAAGTAGTGAAATGGCCGTATCACCTGCTCCAGAAACGTCAAAGACTTCATTTGCAACAGTTGGTATTATACGAACCTTATCATCACCTTTAGTAAAGATCGCCATACCTTCTCCACCTAAAGTAATTACAACCTCAGGAATTTCTAATGACTCAGAAAGTATTTTTGCCATCTCAAGCACTTCTGTGGTGTTATGACCAAGCATTGAAACCATAGTCTCCGCTTCGGCCCTATTTGGCTTTAAAAGATCTACACCTCTATAATGCTCAGGAGGAGTAGTTCTAGAAGGATCCACAAAGACTTTCTTATTGTGTTTTCTAGCAACAGCTACAACTTCAGCAATAGTTTCTTTTGAAAGAGTCCCCTTGCCATAATCTTCTATTAAAACACCACTGTGATTAGGAATAAATTCATTAATCCTCTCAAGTAGTCTCTCCTGAGTAGAAGAAGCTAATTGAGACTTGTCTTCATAATCTACTCTGCAAATTTGCTGAGTAGAAGTAGTCACACGCTCTTTAAAGATTGTTGGCCTTTCATTACAGCGAACAACGCCCCAAATAGATAAGTCATTCTCTTCAAGAAGACTCTCCAATTTACTAGCGTGCATATCCTCACCAACAACTCCACAAATCGTAGATGAAACACCCAGAGATGAGAGATTATTAGAAATATTTGTCGCAAGACCAAGCGTTGTCCATTCTTTAGTTACTTCTAAAACTGGAACCGGAGCCTCAGGAGATATTCTCTTCACATCTCCAAAAGTATACTTATCTAATCCAATGTCCCCTATTACTAGAATTGGTCCAACATCAGTGAATTTTTCTGTTATTTTTTTAAAATTATCTTTTGTGATTATTGAGGTCACTATTTCTCCAAATTTAATAAATCTATTAATTCATTCATTATATCTTGAACTTCAACTTTAGACATACATTCATAGTAAGGACAAGAATTTCCGGCACACTTAAACTGCTCACCACAGACAACATCCGGTATAACTAATCTAAGCTTATCTTCGTCTCTATTATAAGGAGACCAACGTAGAGTACTTTGTACTTTAATTGGAGAATAAATACCTATTGTCTTTACTCCGAGAACATTTGCAATATGAGTTGTTCCAGTACTTGGACCAATAAAGGCATCTGCACTAGAGAGAACATTCATGTAATCTCTTAGCCCGTTAAGTCCACCGTCGAAGAAATATACTTTATTATGAAGATGTAGAGTCTTTTCAACATGATCCCTTAATCCAACTAAATACTGCTGATCACTCGCTGTATGAGAGATAATCCAGTTAAATTTATTTGGAAAACGATTCTCCATCTTATCAATTAATCTACCATAATTTCTAGAAGACCAATTCAAAGTATGCCCAGTCATTCCGGGATGTATAAATATATTTCCCAAAGTAGGGTCTAGACCCTCATCTTTTAAAGAAGTTTTAAATAACTCGATTGAAGCCTGTTTTTGTTCTTTGTTTATTGAGATTTTAGGTGATAAATCAAATTCATTATTTATATCGTGAACAATTCCAAGACCTCTTAGAAGACCAAGGTTATACTCACTCTCGTGCATAGTAACGAGTGACCTCTTTTGCCTAACCCCATAGTTCAAAAATAAGAAACTAGGTAGTTTAGAGATAAGTCCTGCCCTCTTATCAATTCTCTTAAGCCACATATAGAAGCTCACAAATTGATCCCCACCAGCAAAGATATAAATATCAGGCTTAAACTCACTTAATATATTACCTAAATTTTTAATTCGATTAAGTAGTGATGACTTTTTCTTATAGAGAAACACACCATCTACATAAGGATGATTCTCAAAAAGAGGTGCAGAAATTGGAGATATAAGAAATCTAATATCAGCTTCTGGAAACTTAAGTCTAAGGAGTGCGGCAATGGGCTCAGTCAATATAGTATCACCAAGCGCATCTGTTCTATTAATTAGAATTTTCACAGAGAGATTCCAGTCCCCTTGGCCTTAGTCATAACAGACTCTTTTAAAGAGTTAAGCACATCAAGAAGTTCCATTTCACTTGTATCCACCAAGCTAGCATCTTCTGCCATCTTCAATGGAGCAACTTCTCTATTCATGTCACTCTCATCTCTCTTTTTAACATCAATCATTATCTGATCGAGAGAAAGACTAGAGTCTCCTGCTTCATTTAATTGATTTAATCTTCTATTAGATCGAACCTCTACTGAAGCAGTTACAAAGAACTTACAAAAAGCATCGGGAAAGACCACAGTGCCAATATCACGTCCTTCCATAACACAAACAACCCTACTTGCGAGGTCTCTTTGAAAATTCAAAAGAAACTCTCTCACTTGTGGAATTTGAGAAATGATAGAGGCAAGCTTAGAGACATTGTGCTCTCTAATCTTATGCGAAAGATTCTCACCATCAATTCCTATGAGATAATCTTCAGACTTCCCATATTCTAAATTAATATTAGAAAGAAACTCGTCCATTTGAGGACCGGCCGTTAAAGGTATATTTCTTTGATCACAACAATATGCAAGCGCTCTAAACATGGCACCTGTATCAATATAGAGTACATCAAGAGTTTCAGCTAACTGTTTAGCAATAGTCGACTTCCCGCTACCAGAAGGTCCATCTATAGCAATGACTTTTGATAAAGACATTTTTTCTCACTTCCTTGAAAATTAAGACACAACGGGTAAATAATCTACCACTTTAGTCAGAGCAAAACTAGACGCTATGTGAGAATTTAAAGGGATTTTTGTAATTGACCAATTGAGTTAAGTGCCAATCGGTAATCAAAGCTTGGGAATTCGACGAAATGAAAAACTTTATCAAGCTCATATAAGCGAGTGTAAAGATAAGAGGTTTTCGGATTATTTACGACTAAAGTCTTTTGAAGATAGAGATATCTCTTAGATTTTCCGTTCGTAAAATTTTTAGAAATTAATTTATAATGCTTTCGAACTTTATCTAAATAAAGATTCCTTACTCCGACTTCTTGTTTATTTCTAAGTCTTCTATAGACTCCACCAGGTCCCATATTATAGGCTACAGTCGCTAAAGTGTAGTTCCCCTTAAACATCTTTAGTAAGCGTTTCAAATAAAACACTCCCATTTCAATATTTAGTGCAGGATCTTTTATATTTTCGTAAACAATAGTTTCTTTAACAGGCATCTTTAGAAGCTTACTTAAATAAACTCCTGTACCTGGCATAATCTGCATTAAGCCCGTAGCAGAAACAGGACTCTTAGCTCTTAGGTTAAAGTGACTCTCCGTCCACATTACACTTAGGGCCCAAAAAGGATCGATTTGATACTTCTCACAAATCTCCATTGTAGTTGTGATATATCTAGATAATCTCTTTTTTAATTTCTTATTTTTCACTGCTGAGACAATAAGGTTTCTAGTATCTTTTTTAGAAAAGCTCTCTATATGCTCTAGAGAAAGACCACCAAACGACTTCTTTACAAGAGGAAACTGATAGAAAGTTTTCTCATCTAAGAAGTAAGACGATTCTTTATTTGATTTCTTTATCGTTAAAGCTTGCTCGGATGTTCCTAAGGTCGTTTCTTTAGAGAAGATAACTCCAAGAATGATGAAAATAGCTAGAGTATTTAGATACCTTACACAAGATCTCATCTTATCAGAGTTCTTGACGCGCGTAAGCATCTGCAGACTTTCATCTAGGACTGAATATTCTTTTTGAGAGCTATTAAACATATGAAGAGGCTTTTACCCCCCTCGAAATTGATCTGTCTAGTCCACTACATAGATTTTACCCTTTATTGATCGGGCGTATCGCCAATCTCTACCAAATTTCGAGATTTTAGGTGGTTTTGAGCAAAAATATACTTTAAAATATCTTCTTATAAATAAATGGAGAAAACTAAAATGACGCAAAATTCTACATATAATAGATTATCTGATGAGAAATCGGCCTACCTTCTTCAACACAAAGATAACCTCATTCACTGGTTTAGTTATGGACCAGAGGCAATCCAAAGAGCAAAAGATGAGAATAAACCGATCTTTCTTTCTGTAGGATACTCTACATGTCACTGGTGTCATGTGATGGCCGCAGAATCTTTTGGTGACCAAGAGACTGCAGACTTCATGAATGAAAACTTCATTAATATTAAAGTAGATAAAGAAGAGCTACCAGATGTAGATAACTACTATCAGCAGGCATGCCAGTTATTCACTCAAAGTGGTGGATGGCCTTTATCGGCGTTTCTTCTTCCAGATATGAGACCATTCTTTGCTGGAACATACTTTCCAAAGAATGCAGTCGAAGGTCAAACAAGTTTCAAAGAGTTAACTTCGGAACTGTTAAGAGCATTTAAAGAAGAAAAAGAACAAATTGAAACAAATGCTACTAATGTAACTGAGGCCATTGCAAAAGGTTTAGTTCCAAAAGACAAAGTTGAGTACCAGGGTCACTTTCCACCTCCAGCAGCAATCATGGACGCTGTTAAGCAATTTGCTGATGAAAGTAATGGAGGCTATGGACAATCTCCTAAGTTTCCACAGTTCTCATTTTATGAATGGGCCATTGAGCAAATGCTAGAGGGAATGATTCAAAAAGATCAAGGTGAACATATTATATTATCACTTGAAAAGATGCTCATGGGTGGAGTCTACGATCACGCTCGTGGAGGAATTCATAGATATTCAACAGATGAGAAGTGGCTTATTCCACACTTTGAAAAAATGATATACGACCAAGCAGGACTTTTAAGACTGCTTGCGAAAGCAAGTGTTCTATATCCATCTCCAATAATATTCGACAGCTTAATACAGACTCTAGACTTCTTAGAAGCTGAAATGCTTGGAGAATCAGCACACTTTCTAACAGCACAAGACGCTGACTCTGAAGGAGTAGAAGGCCTGTATCACACATTTACAATTGAAGAATTTGAAGATGCATTAAAGAACTATGAAGATGAAACAGAGTCTTTAATCGACAATAGTGAAACAATAAAGAAATGGTTTAATATTACTAAAGAAGGAAATTTTGACAAAGGTCTAAACGTCATCTCTCTTAACTATGATTTACGTTCAGACTTCTTTACTCAAGATGGTTGGAATACGATTAGAAAAGTAAAGAAGGCAATTCAAAATGAGAGAAAAATGAGAGTTCCACCAATGACCGATAATAAAGGTGTTGCGAGTTGGAACTTCATGATGGTCTCTGCTCTTGTAGATGTAATGCAGTACTGCCAAATTGATATTATAAGACAAAAGGCCTCTTCGTTATTCAATACTACTCTCGAAGGTCTATATACAAACTTCCTAGTTTCTAAAGATGAACAAGGAATGAAGATACGTCACTCTACAACAAGAGGGGCTAGCCTCCCATACCTTGAGGACTATGTTAACTTTGCACAAACTCAACTTAGAGTTTATGAAATGACTGGAAACCCTGTCTTTAAGCAAAACTTTTCCGATACTTTAGAATATGTTCTTAAAGAGTTTGTTGATGGAGATAAAGTATTCACAAGAGCAAAGTCAGCTAATGATCATGAGCTCTACCCAAATCAAAGTGTGAACTCAATGGATCAGTCTTATAAGTCTCCAGCATCTACTCTTGTACACATCACAAGAAGAGCAGCGATTCTATTTGGCGATAAAGAATACCTAGATAAAATAAAAGACATTCAAGAAGACTTCACTCATGAGTCATTAAAGAACCCACTAAACTGTGGAGAAGCATTAAGAGCACTTAGTTACCCTGATGCAGCTTATAGAGTAGTAAAATTACCTGTTGAGTGGCTAGAGAACTCTCAATTTATAAACTTCATGCCTTACTTTTTAAGTCGCTTCGTACTTGATTACACGAGAGATGGAGAAGATAAGTGGGAAATCTGTAACTTAAATGAATGTGAAATTGCTGGTACTGGCCTAGAGGAATTTATTGAAACTCTTAGGCCAACATCAACACCTGAAGAAGTTAAAGAAAGTGAATAAGATTTTAAATAACGTAATAATATTAGACTTTGGACACAGATTACCAGGACCACTCGCAGGAAAAATTCTTGCGGGTCTTGGTGCAAAAGTTATAAAAATTGAAGACCATATCTTTCAAGACCCATTTTGCGCTGGAGCTTTTGCAGAGTTCGACCCTAGCTTTAAAGACTGGTACAGAGAGCTCAATGAATCGAAAGAAGTTTTGAGACTAGATTTTAAATCCCCTACTATTAAAGATCAGATTAGAGAACTTCTAATGAGTGCCGATGGAGTTATTAATGGTCTCCCAAATAAGGTTCAAGAAAGTCTGGGAATAGATGAGAAGTCTATAAAGGATCTTAACCATAACCTTGCTGTAGTTGATATGAAGGCCTCAAAAGAGTCAAAGACAGCAATGCATGACCTTAATGCTCTTGCGATGACTGGACTGCTTTCTCTACATATTGAAAACAGAACAGAGAATATTGTTGCCCCACCATTTTTGCCAATAGCTGGAATTAACTTTGGTCATAAAGTCGCCACTGACTTACTTGCTGTTATTTTAAAAGTTAGACAAGAAAATAAGAGTTATATTCATACGACGTATCTATTAGAGAGCACAGAAGAGATATTCAATGCTTTTTGGCCTAACAGTCTGCGTAACACAAGAACTAAATTCTTACACAACGGTCTCTACCCTTGCTATTCTTTATATAGAACAAGTGACGGCAAGTATATTGCTCTAGCTGCAGTTGAGGAGAAGTTTTGGTTAGAATTCTGCTCCGTATTTAAATTAAATATTCCTAAAGAAGATCGATTTAACTATGAGAGTCAAGATGTCTTCAATACCATCTCCCAGTGTTTTCTCTCTCATACTCAAAAGCAGATTAAAGAGATCACAGACCACCATGACTTCTGTCTATCATTGATTTAACTTGCCAATTTATGGGGTTTTAACTATGGTTCGCCCATGGGATTAATGTATATGTTTCCAGTTTCAGAAGATGAAACTGATAGAGTTAAAATTAAAGAGAATGCAATAACGATCAAGTCTTATGGTCTACCAATGATCTTTTGGGGATATCTTATTGCAATAATTGTTGTAGTGACAGCAATGTACCTAGCTGTATCTGGAGCAATTACTAAGCTCATTGCTACAGAGGACACGATAAATGTTGTTCTAGCATATTCTGTACTAGCTATTATCTATGGACTGCCATCTTTATTAATTGCTCTCTATTTTTATGAAAAATCTATTACTAAGAAAGCTAATCTAGTAACAATTCAACATAAAGTATTTTGGATACCAGTGATGAAGAAAGTAGTCGAGCTAGAAGATAGCGACGCGATAGAGCTTCATCACTTTATGGACTCTCCAAATGTTGCAAAAATGAGAGCTCAACCAGAACTAAAAGGCTTTGAAAACAGAGGCTACTTTGAATTATTTGCCACAAATAAGAATGGCAAAGTTGTATTCCTAGATAGGCACTCACGTAAGGCCGATATCATAAAAATTAGAGACCTACTCAGAAAGTACTAACTCCAGCAACTTGAAATTGAATTAGCAGAGACAAAGAAAAGTGACTGGAGTTATAACTTCAAGTAATTGAGATTATTATACAGAATTACACTATCTTAAAGTCAATTTAACCTTAAGCTTTTCCCTATGACAAACTTAAGAAAAACCGAAGTCCAATAGCTTTAAAATAAGAAATTTGATATAAATAAATAAATTGTAACAGAAGGTAAATTATGAAAATTCAAAACGATCACGTAGTAGAAATCAATTATACACTAAAGACTGACGGAGGTGAAACAATTGATACTTCTGATACAGGTGGACCTCTAACTTACCTACACGGTAAGCAAAACATTATTCCAGGACTTGAAAATGCACTTACTGGAAAAGGTCTAAACGATAAAATCTCAGTTAGAGTTGAACCTAAAGAAGCATACGGAGAAAGAGAAGACTCTTTAATTCAAATGATTGATAAGTCTCAATTCCCTAACTTTGATGAAATGACTGTTGGTCAACAACTACAAGTTCAAACAGAAAGTGGACACCCACTAATTGTAACAGTAATTGAAAAAGCAGAAGAAGGTCTAACTCTTGACGGTAATCACCCTCTTGCAGGAATAAACCTAAACTTTGATGTTGAAGTTATTAGCATCAGAGAGGCAACTACTGAAGAAATCGCTCATGGACATGTTCATGGAAAAGGTGGACACGAACACTAAGAAAGTCTTAGGCCCTCAAGTCACTTTGAGGGCATTTCTTTAGTTCTTACCGTACTTTACTAAGAGATTTTTATAGAGGTCTTCTTTATAAATTTCTTTTACGGTTTCTTTTATTTTATTTTTTAATTCAATATTTAAATCTTTTCTTACAAAAATCCACTGCTTCTTATTGGGAGTAATCAT
>NZ_JBFGYP010000109.1:0-10551 GCF_041587335.1 Halobacteriovorax sp. | reverse complement strand
TCCTGAATCAAATCAAGAGGTCGTAGAAATGTGTCGCATAAAATACGGTGCGAGCTTCCCTATATCTAAAAAAGTAATCGTTCTTGGAAAGAATAAGCATCCATTTATAAAATATATTCAAAACTCTTCAAAAGGTAGTGACATAAAGTGGAATTTTGAAAAGTTTCTCTTTGATAAAAAAGGGAAATTTCTAAAAAGGTTTGACTCTGCAGTACTCCCTCTTAGCGCTGAGCTAGAAGAAGAAATAAAGAAAGCATTATAGTATATACTTTAACGCAGGCATGCCTCTATCACTTCAACGAGTTTTTCAAGCTCAATTGGTTTTGTTAAGAAGTGATCCATTCCAGACTCTAAGCATATATCACGGTCCTCCTTCATAGCACTCGCAGTCAAGGCTACAATGACGGGTCTCTTATCTCCATATTTTTTAACAATTTCTTTTGTGGCCTCTACTCCATCTAGAACAGGCATATGTTTATCCATAAATATTAAGTCAACTTGGTTCTTTTCTAAATAATCAAGGGCCAGCTGTCCATTACCAACAACATCACATTCTAATCCAAGTTTTTTTAAAAACTTTTTAAGAACCATTTGATTTACTAAATTATCTTCAACAATTAAAACTCTAAGGTCAGATACTTTTTGAGGGATAATTTCTTTTGCAGAAGTAAAGTTTAGTTTTCCTACAGTGTTATTACCTCCAACTCTTATCTCTCCAACCTCTTCTAACTCAACGGCAAAAATAAATTCAGTCCCCTCTCCAACAACACTCTCAACATTAATCTCACCGTTCATAATCTCTGCGAGCCCCTTACATATAGTGAGTCCAAGACCAGTTCCACCATACTTTCGTGTCGTAGATCCATCCACTTGAGAGAATGACTTAAAAAGCTTTTTGATACCTTCTTTAGAAATGCCAATTCCATTATCTTTAATAGAAAACTTAATCATATTCTTTTGCTCATCTAATTTTACTTTAGAGACATGTATATCGACATTGCTCTTTGAAAATTTAATAGCGTTTGAGATTAAATTACTTAAAAGTTGCTTAATCTTTTCTCTGTCACCATTTACAAAAAGCGGTACTTCATCATCAATCTGAAGGTTTACAACCTTTCCAATCTCGCTTGCATTAACACTAAAAAGATTAACAACATTTCTAATCGCATATTGAAGATTAAAAGGATAAATCTCAAGCTCAACCTTACCAACTTCAAGTTTTGAAAAGTCTAAAATATCATTAATAAGTCTTAATAATGAGACTCCACAACTACTTACAGTTTCTAATAATTTTAAATCTTCATCTCTTTTACAACTATCTATAAGCAGATTCGTACACGAAATAATTCCATTCATAGGCGTTCTAATTTCATGACTCATATTTGCAAGAAACAAACTCTTTGCCCTACTCGCTTCACCAGCTGCCTGTTCAGCTTGCTTACGGAACTCGACTTCCTCTTTCATTTGATTGTTAATTTCATTTAGCTCAAGATTTTTATCTTCGTACTTTTTTGTTGCTTTTTTAGCTAATGATAGAGCTCTTATATTGGAACGAGATAAGAAGAGAAAAATTATAAAGAGTAAAATATCAATCAATATACCAAAGAATAATATTAATAGTGGTTGAGCCTGGCTTATAGAATTATTAAAACTCTTTGCACTTTTAACAGATATAGACCACACTCTTCCATATAAGTTAACCTTATACTTTTTTTGAAATAATGGATTTGGATCAAAATCAATCTCTGCTTCATCATGTTCATTATAGAGAACAAAGTCTTCATCTAGGATACTAATTCCGACATGCCTTTTTTTTCTATCTAGAGTCCCCTCCATCAGCTTTTTAAATATAAATGGAGCGTAAACATGTCCTACAAAATTCTTTCTTCTATTTTCTAAAGTTGAACTATCTCCAGAATAAAATGGAGTAAAGAGCAAAAGGCCAGGAGTTCTTTCTGCATCTTGAACTAGTTGAATTGGGCCAGTCATATGAGCTTCTCCTGAATCACGCGCCTTCTTTGCAGCAGTCAGTCTATTCTTCTCATGTGCCATATCTAACCCTAGAGCTTTTCTATTAACATCAACTGGTTCAATATTTGTGATAGGCCAAAATTCATCTTTATCGTGCTTAGGATAAACTCGAAAATCTGGATAGACTTCTTGTTGCCTCTTTGTAAATCTCTTAACTTCTTCCTTATCGAGCTTTAATATAATTCCAATTCCATTAATACCAGGATACTTTTCAACAAGGTTTAAATGCCTAGAAAATCTTCTCCACTCCTCGTTTGAAATCTTTCCACTATGAGAATGAATGGCAGATACACCACTCCATAGAGTATCTTCATACTTTTTCATTCTTTCAGTAATCAACTCTATTACTTGATTAGATTCTTTAGTGAATTGTAGATAATTTTTTTCATCGACTTGTGCTTTTGAGAAATACCAAGCAGCTATAGTTAGTAAACCTGATAGAAATAAGACGACCCAATGGATATTTCTAAGCCTACCAATACCAAATATATTTTTCTCAATCTTCTCACTCATAAACTCTCCACATATCATTATATACATAAAAATTTATTGAGAAAGTTGTTTATAAATTAATAGAGAATAAATGTGATTACATTAATAACTTCAAGAGTTTAAGGTAATTCCTAATAGAATATTACATACCATGGTATTTATATATATTATCGTCAAATTCGATATTTGAGAAATAGCCAACAGACCTTCTTATCTTGAAGTATTCAAGCCAGCTAGTATCAGTTGGTAAGCTCACATTAATTAAACAAGCTCCACTAAAGTCGACATTAGAGATATCTCCAGCAAGTGTAGCATTTGCAACAACTGTATTCTTTAGACTCAGCTTTTTACCATTAATTAACAAACTTCCACTAATTACAGCAGAGTTTTCAATTTTTGATTCATCGAATACTAACTCGTGTATAAAATTATGCATCAATATTTTCTCTACACTTGGGTTATGAAATGTCTCAGCTAAATCGTTTGGGACTTTATTAATTTGCTCATAATTCACACCGTGAAGCTTCATCAGGCACTTAGTCGCATCGACCTTCTCATGAGGATCAAGACCCTTAATATCCGCACCAAAAGACGATAGAGAAAGAGAGGATAAACAAATTAATAATAAACTTTTCATAAAAACTCCTACAGTCTAAGTATTTCTGCAAATCTTGATCCACTTATTAGTTTATTATTTCAGATAGATAGAAGGACTTAACTGTCAAAGAAACCTACAGCTGTCGTCTCTATAAACAAATAACTTCCCTATTCATTATCATGTTTACAATTAGTTACCCCCAACTTAATATTCCCTCTATGGAAAATGATTCACAAGTATGCCCAAAATGTAATTCACCTTACGGTTATAACGACGGAACTCTATGGGTTTGCCCAGAGTGTTTTCACGAATGGACTCTAAGCGTAGAAACTGAAGAAACTGTAGAAACAGCTAAATTCCTAGACTCAAATGGTGTCCAGCTTGAGAATGGCGATACAGTTTCTGTAATTAGAGATCTCAAGGCCGGGAAAACAACGATTAAGTCTGGTACTAAAGTTAAGAATATTAGACTTCTTGATGAGCCAGTAAATGATCACGACATCTCATGTAAAATTGATGGACATGGATCAATGTACTTAAAGTGCTCGGTAGTTAAGAAAGCTTAAGAAATACAATATAAACCATTTATATTACTAGTAGCCCTGTAGTATCGTACCTACTTGCCTAAATAAATATATAAAGTGTAAAATCTAAAGATACGCGCTATTAATAGCGCTTTACACGAACAGGATACTTTTTTGAAAAGAAGGGACTTCTTAAAATACTCAACGCTCTTAGCTGCAACAAGTGGCCTAAGTAGTTGCTCAATATTGCATAAGCATTTTCATGATGCTTCTTGTAAGTCCTGCATCGACCCTTTTGCAAAGAAATCTACAACTAAAAGTACAATAATAACAACGACTCAACCAGACGAAGAGATTGTTAAAGGCTTAATGAAAGACGAGAGAATAAAAAGTAAGTACTTCTCTCAAGACTTCACTGACGATATTTTTCTTTCCAAAGAAAAGTACTTATTTGTACAAAAGCTTGTTGTTAAATTCAGAAAAGTTCAAAGATACGTGGGTCACGGAAACTTTAACCTACTCAGTGTAGATAACTTCTTTCTATTCACAGACGTCGCACCTAATTGTGAAACTATAACTACGGCCGAAAAAATATTTATGGAAGAGCTCTTCTACTTTGATGCTCAAAAGTATGGCTTTAAAGGTAATAAGACATCTCATAAACTAACTGACTCAATCTCTCGTAGAGAAGTTTCAAAAGTACCGTACTCTGGACACTTTCTAAAAAAAGATCAGTCTTTAAAGCTTTTTCAAAAAGTAAGAAATGATGTTGGTGATAGCTTAATACTAACCTCAGGAATTAGAGGTGTTGCAAAACAATTTCACTTATTTTTAGAAAAGACACTAGAGACAAAAGGAAACCTGTCAAAAGCATCAAGGTCTTTGGCCCCTCCAGGCTACTCATTTCATTACCTAGGAGATTTTGACGTTGGTAAGAAGAATATGGGTATGAAGAATTTTGATCAAGACTTTGCTGAGACAGATGAATTTAAAAGATTAGTTGATCTTGGCTATATCAATATTAGGTATACTCAAAGCAACACACTAGGTGTTCGCTTTGAGCCCTGGCATTTAAAAGTCTAGTTCATCCAACCATACTGAGATAAATACTCTTTTAACTTATTATATTTTTCAGAATCAACACAAGTTAGATCACCATCATTAACTTCTGCGACGATAGCAGCTTTAAAGTTTTTTGAAGCTTCTACGTCAAAAATATAACCATAAACATTTCCACCATCACAATAGTCTTCATGAGTTGTCACCATAAGGTACTGCTTACCAGTATTCTTGTCTTTTAAGTAAGTATTCATTAGGTTCATACATGGAGCATCAGTATTCATTGAATAACCTTCATAGGCCTCAATAACTTCAGTATTTACAGGTGCACTCCAACCAGTAAAAAGAACTTCAACAGCACTTGAATCTAAGTCATCATAAGTGTTAGATGATTCAACAAAGCTTGGAGCTACTGAGCAGTCATAAGCAGCACTAATGTTAAACGATAAAAATAGTAGTGTAGATAAAATCGATAGTTTCATTTTCTCTCCCAAAGAATATTAGTTTCCCTTTATTACCGTGGATGAATTGATACTTGAATTTCAAAATATACTTTATGAACTATTTACAAGTAGTTACTAATGCTATTCATCATCTTTTCGAAAACCAGATGGAATAATATTTATTCCTACTTTCTTTCCTAGCTTTACAATTATTGGAAGAGTCAAAGGAGCAAAAGGTAATACTAATAGAACTCCAAGTCCTAAGCTCGTTACAATTTCTCGAAACTGATTGTTGGCAATTTTCATTTCCTCTTTTGTGGCCAGTCCGCGAGAGTAACGGTGATAGATCGTGAACATTTCTTTTGTTTCTACACTCTCTCTAGCTAGCCCTTCTTTCAAAACTAATAAGGACCCTTTGATTCGCGCTAGCATTCCCTTTTTCTTTGAAGCAAAGAAAAGGATTAAACTTAAGTAAAAAGTTTCAATGCATTTCAAACGAAACATAATTAAAAACTCTCTCGCTTAGAAGAAATGATTAGATCAAAAATTGCATCTATATCACTCTTTTGTATTTCAGATAGACCATCTAATTCTGAACAGTCCTCATGAAATCTTTTTTGAATCTCTTTTGCTTTATTTCTTATTTTAAAATTTGCCCCTTCTGATACAGAGTCTACGATTCTCCACTTTAACTCATCTACGATATAAAAATAAGTATCATAACTCTTACTTCTCTCTAACTCTTGCTCAATAACTGTCACCAAATCCCACCAATCATTTTTTCTATATCTTCTAGAGTCATTGTACATCTGTGACAAACCTTACTATTCATTCAAATTTAATTCTTAATAAAACGCTATCTTTTACCATAACATATTTTAATAAGAAATATGCTAGAGACTAACTCAAGCCCCCCTAAGTAGCTAAAGTTATATAATCCTACCTAAATTTATATTAAGCAGAGAGACCATTGGGAGGGGAAAACTCAGCAGTCTCCCCCCAAAAACAGATAAAAAATCTTCTTACTAAACTTACTGGAGCTTCATATATAATTCTAAAAGAATAAATTATCGCTACAGTTTTATTAAGGTTTACTCTCACGAGTATTCATTTCTTTAAAAGCTTTATTCTCTTCACTTAATCTTTCACTATACCTATCAACTAAAAACTTACTATTGTCTCTTGTTAAGTAAGTAAACCTCATCAGTTCTTCCATAACATCGACAACTCTCTCTCTAAAAGGAGACTCTTTCATCGTTCCATCTTCATTAAACTCATTATAGGCCTTAGCAATAGAGGACTGATTAGGAATAGTAATCATTCTCATCCAACGCCCAAGAATACGTAAAGAGTTAACAGCATTAAAACTCTGTGACCCTCCACTAACTTGCATAACAGCAAGAGTTCTCCCTTGTGTAGGACGAACAGATCCCATAGTTAAAGGAATCCAATCAATTTGCATTTTCATTATTCCAGATATATTTCCATGTAACTCAGGAGAAGACCAAACCTGCCCCTCAGACCATAGACTGAGCTCTCTAAGCTCTTTCACCTTAGGATGATCTTCAGACTTACCATTATCAAATAATGGAAGCCCATGTGGGTTAAAGAACTTAACCTCTGCCCCCATATACTCAAGAATCCTTCCGGCCTCTTCAGCTGCGAGTCGAGAGAAAGATCTATCTCTAAGTGATCCGTACAGAACAAGTATTTTTGGTTTATGAGGGCTAACTTTAAGGCCCTCAGGAATTAGGTTAAATTTTTGATTAGATAGATAATTCATTAATATCTCCACTTGTTTGCAACCTTAACTAGGCTGAGCATAATAGGAACCTCTATAAGTACTCCTACTACAGTTGTAAGAGCTGCTCCCGAGTTTAAACCAAATAGTGAAATGGCCACTGCGACAGCGAGTTCGAAAAAGTTACTGGCCCCTATCATTGACCCTGGACTCAAGACACAATGAGCAAGTTTCATTTTCTTACCAATCCCCCAAGATAAAAAGAAAATGAAATAAGTTTGTATTGCTAAGGGAATTGCAATCAGTAATATATGAAAAGGATTGGCTAAAATCTTCTCTCCCTGGAAAGCAAAGAGAAGTACTAATGTACTTAGTAGAGCTATAATAGAAAGAGGTTTAAGCTTGGCCATAAACACTTCAGTAAACCACTTAATTCCTTTTGATTTAATTAAAACCTTATTCACTAAATATCCAGAGACCAAAGGTATGACTACAAAGATAACGACAGAGGAAATTAAAGTATCGTACGGAATTGTAATTGAAGTAACCCCAAGAAGAAATTTAACAATTGGTACAAAGGCTATTAGTAATATTAAATCATTAATAGCAACCTGAACTAAAGTATACTCAGGATCTCCTTTTGTAAGATAAGACCAAACAAATACCATGGCCGTACAAGGAGCTGCCCCTAAAAGAATTGCTCCCGCAATATACTCTTGAGCAAGCTCGGGACTAAGAAAAGCACTGTACACCTTATCAAAGAAGACCCATGCAAAAAAGGCCATAGTAAATGGCTTAACTAACCAGTTGATAATAACTGTAAGAGCAAGCCCCTTAGGAGACTTTCCAACTTTCATAATTGAAGAAAAATCAATTTGCACCATCATTGGAAAAATCATAAACCACACAAGGATTGCCACTGGGACATTCACAGTAGCAATATTCATACTACTTAATACAGAAATTGAATCCCCTAGGATTTTACCTAGAGTTATACCACCAACAATACACATTCCAACCCATAGAGTTAAATAGCGTTCAAAAAATCCCATTCTTTTATCCTTTTAGTTCTTCATTATTTAATATCATTTCTTTAATCTCATCTCTAACTCTACGGTAGACATCTAAAATTTCTTCCTCGTTAGTCATTTCTTTAGTCAGTCTTGGAGGGTCATCAAATCCTATATGAATGACTTTTCCACCAGGAAAGAATGGACAGTTCTCATGCGCGTCAGAACAAACAGTATAAACAAGGTCCATATTAATCTCTGCCAACTCATCAGTTATATTTGACTCATGAGAACTTATATCAACTCCTGCTTCTCTCATAACCTTCACAGCCTTTGGATTTAGTCCATGCTTCTTTGTTCCTGCAGAGTAAAAGTTAAAGTGCTCACTCTTTAGTTCTCTCCCCCATCCTTCGGCCATTTGAGAGCGACAAGAGTTCCCTGTACATAAAAATAAAACATTCTTTTTCATTTATTTTCCTTACTATTTATAAAACACTCTAAGACTGGACACTCACTTAAAGGTATACTTGTATCCTCACAACAGTTAGCTAAGTCCTTGAGTGACTTTTTCATTTTCTTAAGATCTTGTATTTTTTGTTCTATTTCTGATATTTTCTCTTCTGTTCTAAGAAGCACATCACTGCACTTGGCCTGATCTTTAATTCTAAGTTCTAAAAGTTCAACAGTCTCTTTAAGAGTAAAGCCTAACTCTTGTGACCTTTTAATAAACTTTACACGAGTGATATACTCCTCAGGATAATAACGAAAAGACCCGTCTTTCTTAGGCTGGACCAGGATCCCCTTTCTTTCATAGAATCGAATTGTTTCAACATTTACATTTGAGGCAGCTGCTAATTTGCCTATAGTTATTCTCTCTTTCATATTCATAATACACACCCCGTACCATAGTACGGAGTCAACGATTCATTTGCAATAAACTATAAGTCTTTTCCTCATTTTGGAGGCATCTCCGAAGAGGAAGATTAGACAGGATCTGGAATTTTCTATTTAAATTTAGCTACTTACAAATACACTTAGACAGAACGTGTCCCTTTCTTGACCGTAGAGTCAAATAAAAATAAAATAGATATATGAGTAGAACAACAGACTTCGATAAAGAAGAGACTATTACTAAAGCAATGAATATCTTTTGGACTAAGGGCTACGAGGGAACCACAATGAGGGACCTTCAAACAGCAACAGGACTTCAAAAGGGAAGTCTTTATAATACCTTCAAGTCTAAAGAGAACCTATTTCTACTATGCCTTGAAAAGTACGGAGCCAACTCAGCGACATTATTCTATGTAGATGGCGATCCAAAAAACTACATTAAAAAGTTCTTCAAGAGACTCGTAGATGAAGGTGTGAAAGAAGAAAATGTGAGCGGCTGCTTAATTATGAACTCATGCATAGAATTTTCTAATACTAAAAGTGCACCGGCCAAAAAATCCAAAGACCTCTTTGCTACAGTAGAGAAGAACTTTGAAAATGTCGTAAACGCTATAAAAAATAAAACTACACACGATACACATGAACTCAAAACAAATTTAATTACTGCGGCCTTCTCTATAAGAGAAATATCTAAGTTTAAAAAAGATAAGAAATTTCTAAAGCAAATAGCGAACAATGTTTTAAAAGAGTTAGATATAGCAATTTAACATTTTTTTACTCAGTTATTGACCAATCGGTCAAATATATAAGGAAATACTATGTCACTAAGTTTAGTTCTAAGTTCATTCTTTGCAGGAGTACTAACAATATTCTCTCCATGTATCCTGC
The DNA here is from genome assembly GCF_041587335.1 of Halobacteriovorax sp. Taxonomy (GTDB): domain Bacteria; phylum Bdellovibrionota; class Bacteriovoracia; order Bacteriovoracales; family Bacteriovoracaceae; genus Halobacteriovorax. The sequence goes on along the minus strand of NZ_JBFGYP010000109.1, from coordinate 874 downwards.
CGATGGTTCCATTTGTCGTTAGATCATCTTTTCAAAAGTCAAAATGGGGGCCAGTACTATTAGCACTAGGAGTTGCTCTCAGCTTTTCAATATCTACATTTATTATCGCAACGTCAGGACAATTATTGGGACTTACACCTGATAACTTGAAAATACTTTCCGGTATATTTCTACTTTTAGCCTCCCTACTCTTTTTATTCCCTGTTCTAATAGATAAAATCTCACTTGCACTGTCTCCTATCAACAATAAAATACAAACGTTAACTAACAATAAAGAGACTGAGAGTCAGCCCGTCTATATGGAATTTATCAATGGTCTATTTTTAGGACCTATCTGGGCACCTTGTAGTGGGCCTACACTTGCAATTATTATTGGTATCATTATTAATAATCCAGAAACAAAATCTTCAATAGTACTCCTCGCAATCTTTTCGATAGGATCGATTCTACCAATTCTATTTTTCTCTTACGGTGCAAAATCCTTAGTCATGAAAATACAAAAGAAGAGTTTAGACAACTCTAAGTATACCAAGCTAGGTCTAGGTTTATTTTGCGGAGTCATGTCGATACTTATTTTAACTGGTCTAGATAAGAGTTTAGAAACAGCAATACTTAATATATTACCAGAAGCATTAACAAATATATCACTAACTATATAATAAAGGGGTTACCAAAATGAAGTATTTTTTACTAACAGTATTACTCACTCTTGGGATTAATTTACAGGCCAAAGAAGACAATAGTGCTAAGATCAACAAATTCGTGAAAGAAAATAAAAATGTACTTGTTCATGTTCACGCAACATGGTGTCCATCATGTAAAGTTCAAAAGAAGATACTAGACTCAATGAAAAATAAGAATTTTGAATTACTGG
>NZ_JBFGYP010000108.1:0-10883 GCF_041587335.1 Halobacteriovorax sp. | reverse complement strand
AGAATACAGTAATCAAACTCTTCTTCACGCTCACTTGTTAAGACAATTAACTTATCACCACTTTCAGTTACTGAGCTTACAGGTTCATTAAGATACTTCTTTTCAATATCTACCAAAGCCTTTTCAACATAGCTTCGACATCCATTTAATACAGTTCTCCATTGAGGCCGGTTGAAAATTTGTAGAAGACCATGGTTCATACTAAAGACTAGAAATGTATATGCTGGAAATAAAAGCATTTCACTCATTGGTGTAGACCAAATACAGCCACCCATTGGCAATAGGTACCACTTTTGAAAATCGTCACTATAGCCTTTATCTTTTAAGAGTTGTCCTAGTGTGATATCGAGATTGCCCTCACACTCAGCAAGGTATTCTTTAGAGTTTTTATTAAAGCGTAAGACTTCTTTTAGAAATCTATGGAACCTTGGACGAAATAGGTTTTTAAATTGCGCAAAGACTGTAAATAGGTTTGTTCCTGACCATATCAAGTTCTCACTCTTTCTCTCTACACTGAAGCTCATATCACTATTAAATGTTTCTACAGAGAGTTCAGAAAAGAAATCTATTAGGTTTGGGTAAGTTCTATCATTATGTACTAAAAAGCCCGTATCAACAGGAATGACTTTACCGTCGATATTAATATCCACAGTATTTGTATGTCCTCCAAAGTAGCTACCGGCCTCAAAGAGAGATACATCGTAACCAAGCTTATTAAGATAATACGCAGAGGATACTCCAGCAATACCTGAACCTATAATTGCGATCTTCTTCATCTACACCTCTGTTGAACCTTAGTATGTATTCTATTAGATAAAAGTTATTTAAATAACAACACACTCAGGACGATTAACTACTGACCCAATAGTAACATAATCAAAAGTTAAACAAAAGTAAAAAGAGCACATAGAGAGAATCAAACAGAACAGAAAAGTACAATAGTTTCAAACAGTTATGTAGAACTACAAAGAAAATGTGTAACTATTGATTAACTTTAAGTGAATATTTTGAACTAAGAGTGAAGTGAGGGCGGTAAAAACAAAAAAAGAGGCCTAGGCCTCTTTTAGAAATATTAGAATTTATGTATTACTTCGAACCAAGGATCATCGTAAATCGCACCGGCATTAACACCAAGGATCTCCTTACCTTCACGGTACTGATCCATAGCTAAGTCATATCTCTTTATAACAAGCTTCTTTAATTTATTAGCTACTATATCAAATTTTCTTTGGTCATAACTCTTATCAACTAAAGTCTTAAAAAGTACGACTCTATACTCTCTGATATCTTCTTCAATTTTAAGAATGTCAGCTCTATGTGATCTATATAGACCTAAGAATTGCTTCTTTTGAGTTTCAGAGATTTTAGCATTCTCAAGAACATTTCTCATCTTGTTGATAACTTCCTCATCACTTTGAACAACCCCAACAGACTCTCTATCCGCCTCAATAGACTTCTTAATTCTTGATGAGCATGATGCAAATAAAGTTAGTGCACTAAAAATAATTATTAAATTTTTCATAAAGACTCCTATTTAAAAATATATAGTCTATTTCTTGAGCTTAAAGCAGCAAGATAATTTTCTCCCATATCCAACTCACCGTGCACACCACTATAGGCGTGACCTAGTTGAAAATGGTCTTTAACTTCAAAACTAACGTCGTCTAGTAAGAGAATTTCTCCACCTACAGAACTAACAGCAAGTCCGGCCTTCCAAGGTACAATACTACTTACCGGAACTTTAGAGATATTGATGGTATTTTTTTTGATCAAGTCTTTATCTAGAACAACAATTTCACCAAATATCGTAGGCACTAGTAATTGATCTTTATGAACAATTGGCGCTCTTGAAACTTTATAAGGTAGCCTTCGTTGAATCTGCCCAGAGCTAGGGTCAATCATTACAAGATCACCATTAATAGATCCAGAGAGAATACTGTCCTTAAAAAGAGTTGGTGTAGAGTCAACATCTACAAACTTGTTTCCAGTCGAAAGTCTTCTCTCCCATAGAATTACACCCTCTTCTAGAGAAAATGCTCCTATTTGCCCATCTGCAAAACCAACATAGATCTTATCTTTATATACAAGTGGCCTAGATGCCCTTTGAATTGTTGTTAAGTATGGAACCGATCTCTTATAAGACCAAAGGATTTTACCAGTATTAACATCTAGACAGAATATTTTATGGTTTCTTGTATGAAAGATAATTCTGTCTTTATAGACAACACCTTGAGTTTCAATTGAAGCATCTAAATCAACAATATACTCGGCTTTCCCAGTTAAAGAGTGTCTTGCAAATATACGACCCTTTGCATTTCCGTAGATAACCCAGTCTTTATATATAACTGGCTTAGAGTGATAAGCTCCATCATCATACTTTGACCAAATCTCTTTGCCATTATCTAACTGATAGGCCTTCATGTAGCCTTGATTGTGACCGACATAAAGTATTCCATCATGGATAAGAGGAGAATTAAGGGCAATAGGAAGATTGCCCGTCTGATGAATAGGGTCTTGATTCTTATTCCAAGCTACTTTAAAAGCAGATTCTTTCTCTTTAACACCCTTAATATCTAAGTTCTTTAATGTAGAACAAGATGTGATTATAAGTGAAAGAGTTATTAAGATTAATTTATGCACTAAGACTCCATATCAGCTAAGTATAACTTCGCTAATTTTACAAATTCAGCTTGTCCAAGATTATCAATCACATATTGAAAATTTGTCTTCGCTTTAGCTTTCTCACCCTTCTTAAGGTAAAGCCTTCCAAGATCTAAGTAAGTCTTAGACTCCATTACTTTAATATTTGCTTTAACAATTGTTTCCAAGTTAGCTATAGCAAGATCAGTCTTTCCAAGATCTTCATTATTAACGGCCATTCTAGAATGAACGAAGTAAATAATATAAGGGTTAGATTGATCCTTAACTGTTTCTAATACCTTTAAAGAACTTTCTAAGTCACCTTGCTTAGTTAGTTCATCACTACTACTAATCGCTAATGGAGCTAGTCCAACAAACCCTTCAAGCTTAGCGGCCATTTCAAGGTATCCCTTAGTGTAGTCAGCAGGAGTCATTGTCTTTGCAACCAAAGCTCCTAAGTTTTTGTTCTTGTACTCATATACAACTGAACTAAGTTCATCATTTTTATTGCTGCTATAAACTGAATATCCACCCCAAGCAAAAACGCCAAGTATAAGGAGAATGACAAAACCAATTACAGAAGCTTTATTTCTTGAAATAAAAGTTCCTAATTCAGTTGCTTGTAATGCTTCATCTACAGGGTTATGTGGTGTTGTTGCTGTGGCCATAGTTACTTCCTTATCCTAATGGTCTGAGCAGTGCGCCGCACCGCCAAATATATTGTTACATATGTATTTTTAGAAATTTTAGAATTCTTGCCCTAAGTTGTCAAAAATAGAAAGAATGGTTTATGATAAAATATATGTTTATTTAACCTATTTGTGCAAGGAAGCATAATGAGAAGAACAATTATCTCCAAATTCATTCTTATTTCGTCACTTTTACTCATAAGTTCAGGTCTATTTGCCCATGACCGCATTGGGAGGCTTGGTATTGGAATGTCCAATCAGCTTAAGAATGATCTTCCTGCAATATCTTTCAAGATTCAAAATTCAAAGTCTACCGCCATCGGTGGTCTGGCTACAATTGATACAGATGAAAATAATGGCGGATGGGGCGCAGGATTTAAACTTTATAGAAATATATTTAAAGAGCCTCAGTTAAATTTTTATAGCGGCATTCTTGCAGCAGTAATAAATGAGAAGCAAGGTGCTGATAGCTCTAAGACTGGTTTTCAATTTGATTTAACAATGGGTAGTGAATTTAGTTTTACTGGCCTCTCTAGTATAGGTTTTAGTTTTGAATTCGGAGTTTCGTTTAATAAGATAAATGATTTTAGAATACAGACAGTCGGTGACTCATTCTTAGTGGCCGCAGCACACTTCTATTTATAAGGAAAAAATGTTTTTCAATAATTTAATTAAAATTTTAATTCTACTCTCTCTATCCTTTAATACTTTTGGACAGGTTGGAGTAAATGATGGCTTTAGCATTGAAGAGGAAGATCTAAACATTGGTGGGGATATATTTTCAAACTTCAATGAAGATATTGAAAGTAACCAAGTAATGGAAGATGAAAGATTTTATAGATACGGAAGATTCTTTACCTTCTCCTTTGCTTTAGGACTTACAACATTCACTGGCAATAGAGGAATCGTCTATGAAAATGAACATCCTAGCTACGGAATTCAATTAAGTATTTTTAAAGGATTTCAAACTGCAATATCTCTAGGAATTGGATTCTCAAGACACAATATGTACTTCGACCAAACAGATCTACAAGGATTTAATGGAGAGGCGCCAGGATTTGTTCAAGTGAGTCAGCTTAGAGTCTATAGTGGTTACAAATACTATATCGATACAGCAAACCTTGGAACTGCAATAACTTACTCAAACCCTTATTTCACTACTAGACTTGAATACTGGTATACAACAAATAAGTTCATAGACAATGAGAATATTGCCAATAGAAATGGCGGTGGACTTGGAGTTGGAATGGGTGGGGGCCTAGAGTTTCCAATAAAATTAAAAGAGTCTTACTTAGGTGTTGAGGTACTCTATCACAACGTAAATTTCTTTGATAAAAATACTGGCTCTTATAGAGAGGTTGTCGATGATCTCAATGGAGATGCTGTAACAACAATGGTATCGTACATCTGGAATTGGTAAGATCTTATCTACAAACTCTAATCAACTGTCTTTCAACAGCTTCTAAAACATACTTTGTATTTTCTGAGAGTTTAACTTCTGGCCTTTTATAATTAGATATAAAAGGTCTGCAACTCGACCAGTCCGGCATAACTTGTTCATAATCATATGAATCATTAGAAGAGATATATTTAAATACTTCTCTTGAAATTGAATTTAGTTGTGACTCAGAAATTAACTTCCTAGCAAAGAACTCAACAGAGAGGTCACTAGCAGTAAAGTAAGGGATCTGCCCTTTCGCAAGCGCTACTCCGGCCTTCTCGTCATCTTTATGATAAGGGTTATAAACAAGGTGGATAAATGTAGAAATTTTTCTCTTTGGAAAAGCATCTGTTACTGCCTTATAAGCAGCAACATCGTGCTCACCATTATCTCCGATAAGAATAATCTCATCATACTCTCCACCAGAGATAATCTCTTTAAGTGTATCGACTTTATACTCAAGAGTATCTTGACCAATCTCTTTACCGATAAAAGGCACTTGAGGAAAGTTAGACCTTGAAATGAACTCACGACCAAACAATTGTAAACGTCCAGTCGCGGCAGTCACATAGACTAAAGATCTTTCTTTTGAGTGATTAAGTCCTCTAAACTTTATACAAAACTTTTTTGCTTCTAGAGTAGTCTCCGCATCACAAAGAAAGTTATTAAAAAGTGCAGGCAGGCCAATAAAAGGATTAGTAGATCTTAGACCACCAAGCATATACCCTAATACATTTGTACGCTTTAGCGTATCATCAACATCAGATATAACGAGTGTCTTTGATTGAACACTCGTACTTAGTAATATAGTCAAAATAACTAGTAACTTCAAAGCCTACCCCTTTCTAGTCGTTCATTGCCATTGCCATCTTAGATTTCTTCATTCTATCTGCTAAGTCATTACCTGTTCTAAAAATAAGGTGAACTGGAGTGTTATATAACTTAAAACCAGATCTAATATTATTTACTAGGTATCTTCTATAATGCTCAGGTATCCCTTGAGACTTATTAGTAAACATTAAGAAAGTAGGAGGTCCAGATTTAATCATTGAAGTGTACTTCACCTTAAATCTCTTTGCTCCTTGGCTTTTAGCAATAACAGGATTTCTCTCAACAAGGTCGAAAACAAATCTATTAAGCTCACCAGTTGGGATACTCTTACTTCTTACTAAGATAGTCTTTTTAATAGACTCTCTAAGTTGCTTAAGGCCCTTGTTTTGTTTTGCTGAGATAGTAATAAGATCACAAAACCCAAGCCAAGGAACATCACGTCTTAAGTTCTCAAGCCATTCTCTCTTTGCCTTTTCATCTGGAAGTCTAGTCTTCATTAGATCCATCTTATTAAGTGCAACGATAACTGACTTACCTTTCTCAAGAGAAATATCAATTAGTCTTCTATCTTGATGTCCAATACCGTTTGTAGCATCAACCATCACAACAACAACATCTGACTCAGTAATACTTCTTAAAGATCTATATACAGATTGAGATTCAATGAAGCCATTTACAGTCTTCTGTCTTCTAATACCTGCAGTATCTATAATATGAATTGATCGCCAAAAACTACCTTCATCTTCTTCTGCACTCGCAGAGACTTCGACTGAAGCGTCATCTTCACTCTCTTCTTCACTTTCAAATACTTGCTCATAGTTTTTATCAAAAGACTTTTTCTCTAAGGCCTCTAGATCTTCAGTTACAAGAGTTGTTAGTTCGTAATCAATCTCAAAATGCTCCATACCAACATTCTTATCGTCGTCTTCTTCAATTGCGTAGGCATCTACCATCTTTTGAAAAACGTCAGCATTATTTCTTCTAAATTCTTCATATTGACGGAAAAGGAGTCCATCATTAGATGAGAAACCTTGATCTTCTTCAAGCACCTTTGCATCGTGACCAAAGTAGAGATCAAAGAACCCTTCAATTGGATCTACAGTCGTTCCAGCAATATCACTTACTAGAGCTCTCTCAGAACCTACAAGTAGATTTAAAAGAGTAGACTTACCAGCGTTTGGAGCTCCAATAAGAGCAATCTTAGAAACTACTTCCTCTCTAGGAGTAACACCCTTTGAGATCTCTGGAGCATTCTTTAGTGCTCCCTTTGCAAATTCGTGGGCCATTGTTTGGATCTTCTCTTTTAGAAGAGTAACCCCACGCCCGTGAGTTGCACTTGTAGTGAAAAGCTCATCTGAGTTTATTCCAAGTGAGTAAAAGTCTATCTCCTCACCTAATTGCTTATCTGAGTCATACTTATTTGCAACAACTAAGAAAGGCTTCTTTGTCGTTCTAATATAGTCGGCAATTGTGCTGTCAAAAGGAAGAGCACCTTCTCTTACATCGACAACAAATAAGACTAAATCAGACTCTTGAATCGCCATACGGGCGTGATCAGTCATAATGTTGAAGAACTTATTTGCATTTTCCTCTTCAACGTTCTTCCCTCTTTCATCTATTCTTTCAGGATAGAATCCACCAGTATCAACTAGAATAACGTCAGCTGGCTCAACAGTATGAAGATCATCGATTGTTGTGATTCCATAGTGTCTGTCTCTAGTTACACCAGGTTGATCATGAGTGATCGCTTTATGTTGTTTTTGCATTATTCGGTTAAAGAGAGAACTCTTCCCAACATTTGGTCTACCGATTAATGACACTACCATTGATCTGTTTTTCATATATATTTCCTATCTACTACGCCATACTCTGTTTGAATCTTTTGCTCTTGGCAAACCAAGCTCTTCTAAGATGAAGTTATTCTTAAACCACTTAGGAGAAACTTTTACGTGAAGGTTCAAGTGAACCTGTCCACCAATCATCGCTTCAATTTTCTTTCTTGAACGAGTACCGATCTCTTTAATCATTCCACCCTTTGTACCAACAACAATAGCTCTTTGAGAAGGACGGTTTACAAGAATTGATGCCGAAATATGAGATTTAACCTTAGGGTTTTCCTCACCGTGTTTTGGCTTCATATCTTTATATTCATCAATTACTACTGCAACTTCATAAGGAAGCTCAGCACTTAGAAGTTCAAATGCTTGCTCTCTGATATACTCAGTTGCAAAGAATCTCTGGTTTTTATTAGAAACTGAACCATCATCATAGAAGTGTGGACCAGGCTGAGCAGTATCAACGAGAAGCCCAGTAAGCTTATGCATATTTGTTCCATCTTTAGTTGAGATAACTATACCTTTTTCAATTTCAGGCATAATTTCTTGCATCTTGTCCATAACAAGACTTAGTGGAAGTTCTTGATAGTTTTCAACTCTGTCACACTTGTTAAAAATAACCCAAGTTTTTTCAAACTTGTCACTTTCCATATTATCTTTAAAGTCTTGCAATTGACCTAGAACAGGTCTTGTAAGATCAATTAAAAGTAAGTTTAAATCAGCACCATCAACACCTTCTCTCGCTTGCTCATTTAATCTCTTATTTAATTCTTGATTCCCTTTATGTAGACCCGGAGTATCAACTAAAACAACTTCAGTACGATCAACAGTAAATACACAGTGAATTTTATTTCTAGTTGTTTGTGCCTTACTTGTCACAACAGAAAGATCCATTCCTAGTAAGTAGTTTACTAGTGAACTCTTTCCAACATTAGGTGCTCCTAGAACGGCTACCATAATTGTCTTATTATCAGGGTGTTGATGCTCAATTAACATTTGTGCTCCTTTTAGCGTTTCTTTATTACTTATTTATTTTTTCAATTAATTTCTTAGCTAAGTCTTGCTCACCTTTCTTTTTTGAAGGGTACTCTCCACTCATTTCATATTTATCTGCAACTATCGCTCTGACTTCAAAAAGTCCACTCTCAAGCTGTACAGACTTGTACGTAGGAAGTGTCTTATAGAGCGCCATAGTTAATTCTTGTAACCTTGTCTTTCCATCAAATTCTTGAAGCTTATCTTGGTCAAAGAACTTCGTTTTATTTTTATTTTCGTAGCTATTAATAATACTGTTAAAGCTCACCTTTGCTGTCTCTAGTGAAGAGTCCTTATAGATAGCTCCAATTAAGCTTTCAAATACATCACAAAGAATTGAGCTTCTTCTATTGCCTTCATTTTGCACCTCACCCTTCCCAAGAAGAACAGCGCTCTCTAAAGAGATGAAGCTCGCAAGCTTTCCAAGTGTTTGTTCATTAACTAGAGAAGCCCTAAGCTTTGATAACTTGCCCTCTGCTAGCTCTGGAAATTTCTCTTGCAAAGTATCTGTCACGATTAGGCCAAGGACACTATCTCCAAGGAACTCTAAGCGCTCATAAGACTTCTTAGAATCACCCAGTTTTTCGTGGCCAAAAGACGAATGCGCTAACGCCTCAATGAGGAGTGAAGGATTCTTAAATGTGTGTGATATATTTTCTTGAAGAGTAAGAAGAATTTGGTGATCCCCTAATACATTATTTATATCAGAAAACTTAGCGAAACTATCGCTAGTATTTTCATGCATAAAAACAGCAGACAAAGTCTCGTTCGTATTAAAGGTCATCGGTTTCTCACTCATATTCAAATGTCGCCTATAGATAGCAAATAAGCTGATTGATTTCAATAGTTTTGAAGATATTAACGTAAATTCGTCTCAAAACTGGCTCAAATGTACTTTTTATAGGTGGTGTAGGATTACTAACACCAATAAAAAAACTCGACTCAAATAATTTTAATTACTTAAGTCGAGTATTTTATATGTAACTTGCTTTGACGTGTGTGGGTGTCAGGACAAGATTATATTAATTCCCCATCTGTGATACACACTCCTTTTGATTGTATGAACTGGTAGAAGATGCAACACATGCTTCAACGACGTCTGCAGGTACTTTCCCCTTACCAGCTAATTCAACACAAGAAGATGCATAAGTAGATGATGAGATCTTAGTACAAGCTTCAATTTGTCTCGCATTTGTCTGATTCTGACCTGCTTTCTCTACACATTCTGCAGCATAGTAAGAAGAGCTAATTTTTGTACATGCTTTAACACGCTTAGCATTTACCTCATACTTTCGAGCACTATTTATACAATTATTTGAATATGTCGAAGAGCTAATGCCTCCACAGGCCTTAACTGCTGCAGCTAAGTTGAAACCTGGCTGTCTTGGGTTTAGTTGATCTTGAAGGTCTTGAATATCTCTTCTTAAGTCTTGAATTTTATCGTTCTTTCTATCAACAGTATTTTCAAGCTTTGTAATTGTATTATTGGCAAGAGCTAAGTCTTCTTTTAACTTACGAACTTGAGCTCTATTTCCATTACGATTTCCATCTCTTTGACATTGGGCCAAGCTTGATTGAGAAGAAGATAATTGATTTCTAAGTGTTGCATTTTCTTCACTTAAAACTCTTACGCTTTGACGACAATTTTGAATTCTATTATTTCCAACAATACTTACATCAATATCAGCATTAAATCCTCTAGCACTTGTACTTAGAGATACCGTAGCGATAACCATTCCTAAAATAAGCTTTTTCATATTATTACCTTGTTAAATTTTTTGTGAGGCCAAAGTAACACATAGCACAAACATATCAATAGTAAATGAAAAATATACATATCCCTTATTGGACAACAGTGTTTGAGAAGGGATAGAATATGCGCATTAGTAATGGAGTATTAAAATGCAAAAAAATAGATCTTTTGAAAAGTTAGACTTAGATGAGCTACAAAGAGAGTTCTTCAGTAAATTAAAGTCTATGGGTAGAAGCCAGAACACTCTTAAAAACTATAAAACAGACCTTGATTGTTTCAATCACTACTTATTAAAGAATAATCAATATACAGATATTACTAACTTTGGAATCCCACAAGTTCAACTCTATGGAACTTATCTAGAAGAGAAATATAACTCTGACAATTCTAGAAGAAGAAGAGTTCAGGCCCTAAGAATATTTTTTGACTACCTCGTAGAACAGAATTTATTTGAAAGTAACCCTGTTAGAAAACTACCAACTTCGCCTAAGTTTTTAGATATTCCAAGACCTACCCCATTTATTGACGTAAAGACACTTTGGGTATCACTACTAGAAGAGACGACATCAAAGAACGAAATGCTTTCTTTAATAGCCAGAAGAAACCAGATTGTAATGTTACTCATTTTTGGAGCAGGACTTAAAGTTTCAGATTTAAGT
>NZ_JBFGYP010000107.1:0-10940 GCF_041587335.1 Halobacteriovorax sp. | reverse complement strand
TGCTTCTCTTGTATCTACTGTTCCCCAAGCTTCTCTCTTATATGATGTAAACTTAGAAACATCTGGTTTTGCTACTAAAGTTGAAAACCACTCTAATTTTCCTTCTGGAGAAGCAACTTTAAGTAGTTTTTGACCTGTAAGAGAACCTGAGAACCAAACACCTAGAGTAAATACAGCAAGTATTAATAAAGGTAAGTTTCTGTTCCATGAAAATTTCTCTTCATGAGTATGGTCGTATAGGTCTTTATCTCTTGGTTCTCCGTGGAATGCTAAGAACATCATTCTACACATATAAAATGCTGTTAAAAGAGCTCCACCAAAACCTAAAAGAGCTGGAATAATCATTGCCTTGTTTTCAAGACCCATTATTAAAGCATCGCCTAGAATTCTATCTTTAGATACAAAACCAGAGAAGAATGGGATACCTGCGATTGCAAGAGTACAACACCACATTGCAAACCAAGTAAACTTCATTTTATGTCTTAATCCACCCATTCTAGGCATTTCTTGAACATGCTCATGAGTGTGGTGATCGTGTAATGAATGAATCACTGAACCAGCACTTAAGAATAAACATGCCTTAAAGATTGCATGAGTTATTAAGTGCATAAATGCTGCATTATAAGATCCAACACCTACACCAAGTACCATATAACCAAGCTGAGAGATTGTTGAATATGCAAGTACTGCTTTAAAGTCTGTTTGAATAAGTGCAATCGTTGCTGCACCAAATGCAGTAATCCCACCAATATAAGCGACTAATGTAGTTAATCCACCTAGATCTAAAATTGGATAAATTCTAAGAGATAAGTAAACACCACCAGCAACCATAGTTGCAGCATGAATAAGTGCTGAACAAGGAGTTGGTCCATTCATCGCATCAGGTAGCCATACTTGAAGAGGGAACTGAGCAGATTTACCAATTGTTCCCATAAATATTGCTAATCCAGCAAATGTTGCTAATGGAATACCTAATGCTGTATGCGTAGCAAACGATCCGTCAGCTATTGCTGCATAGATATCTACGAAGCCTGCTGAACCAATATTTGTCCATATTGCTAAAATACCAAGTAAGAAAAATACATCTCCAACTCTTGTAGTCATGAAAGCTTTTACGTTTGCGTCTCCGGCCTTCTCTTTTTCGTAGTAATGACCAATTAGACTATATGAGCAAAACCCCATCAACTCCCAAAAGATAAATACTGAAAATAGGTTGTCTGAAAGAACTAACCCAAGCATAGCAGAAGTAAATAGTGACATATATGTAAAGAATCTACCGTCTCTACCGTAGTTCATATCGTCTTTCATGTAATATGTTGAAAAGATATGAATTAGCGTCGCTACAACAGTAACCATCAGAAGCATAATTGCTGTCATGTTATCTATATAGATACCCATGTCGACATTAAACTCTAAACCTGCACCATTAAGATCAAACCAAGTGAATACCTTGTGAACATAATAGTCAGTGTTGTAGTTTCCAAAAATAAAATCTTTAAAAATTCTAATTGCCCAAACTGATGATAAAGCGATAGCAGCACAACTAATAAATACTGCGACTTTAGTTGCCTTACGAGCTAAAAACGCATTAATAGCAAACGCAAAGAACGGAAATAAGACAATCGGTGCAATAGTTGAAATAGTATAATCCATTTAATCAACCTTCCTAATTAGCTTTGTAATTGAGTAGCATCATCAATATGGATACTTTCTCTAATTTGATAGAATCTAATAACAATTGCTAGTCCAACAGCTGCTTCAGCCGCTGCAATAACAATGATGAATAATGACATTACGTGACCATCAAGATTATTATTTATAAATCTTGTGTAGGCCGCAAAATTTAATGCCGCAGCATTAAGAATCAATTCAATACCTAATAAAATTGCAATCACATTTTTTCTTGCAATCATCACTGCGATACCTGCAAGGAAAAGAATTAGTGAAACAACTAAAAATGACGGAAGTGATACCATTATTGTTTCCTTGGTCTAGAAATTACTGCTGCACCAACAAGAGCCCCAAGCAGTAATACTGATGAAATTTCAAATGCTAAGATATGATCTGTCAGAAGTAATACCCCAAGTTTTTCAACTGTTGAAGTAAACTCTGGTAACTCGCCTTGAACTTGCTTAGTCATACCTGCAATAATTTTAAAGGCAACTGACCCAAGAACTAATGCCGACAGAACTCCAATTACAAATGTTCTAACAGTTCCCATAGAAGGTATCTTATTAATACCAAACTTATTAACAGCTTCCTTATGACCACCTGTTAACATAACGGCAAAAAGCATTAGGATAACGACACCACCTGCATAAACAACCATTTGAGTTGCCGCTAAAAAGTCAGCCCCAAGCGTTGCATAAAGACCCGCAACTCCAAAAAGGCTTGCTAATAGATACACACAAGCGTGCATAATGTTTCTACTTGCTACCACACCATATGCACCCGAAAGAGTTAATAAGGCAGATAGAATGAACATGATATTAATAAACATGCTAAATCCTCTTTATTTTAGTGACCACCGCCACCACCCAGAGAGTGGAGCCATGTAGTAAATAAGTCATATATAGAGTGACCTTCAAAAGCCCACATCCAAATAGCAATTGCAATTAAGTTAAAAATACAAATTGGTGTTAAGTACTTCCAACATAATGAAACAAGTTGATCAATTCTAAGTCTTGGTAATGTCCATCTGATCCAAATTACTACGTAATATAGAGCGAATGTCTTAGTAAAAAATGAACCGGCCTGAAGTAATTGACCAATGCCATTACTTACAATTGCAGGTGCGCCTGTGATTTCAGAAATTAAAACTCCATTTCCTAAATCAAATGGTACTTTATATCCACCTAGGTATAGTGCCGAAGCAACACCACAAACTACAAATACTTCAATATATTCAGCAAGAGCAAAGAATGAGAATGCCATACCTGAGTATTCAGTATGATAACCAGATACAAGTTCTGATTCAGCTTCAGGTAAATCGAAAGGGGCTCTATTTGTCTCAGCAAGTATCCCTATAAAGAAGACAAAGAAACCAATAAATGTAAACGGATTATGAAAGATGTACCACTGATGAGGTAAACCACCTTGCCCCTCTACAAGAGTAGTCATTGAAAGACCACCGGCCATCACTACTATAGAAAGGATACAAAGTGTAACTGGAACTTCATAAGATATAATCTGAGCAGCCCCTCTCATACCACCAAGCATAGACCACTTAGAGTTTGAAGAGTAACCACCGAGAAAAATTCCTACACCTACAAGAGATGAAACACCTAAAAGAAAAAATATACCAATATTTAAATCAGAAAGTATAAAGCCACTTGAAAATGGTACAACCGCAAGAGTTGCAAAAACACCAACCATACAAAGAAGGGGAGCGATAAGAAAAAGAACTTTATCCGCTTGTGTTGGAACAATCACTTCCTTTAATACTAATTTAACACCATCAGCAAGAAATTGAAGAATACCAAATGGGCCAACTCTATTTGGACCGACTCTCATTTGTAAATCTGCAGAAATTTTTCTTTCCGCGTATGTTCCAAGACCACCAATTACTGCACAAAGATTTACTACAATAAAGCAGGCAAAACCAAAAATTAAAAAGGCCTGAAGTGAAGTCACTTCAATCCCTAGATTACTTGTAAAAAAACTAACTATAGTAGTATTCATCTATTTACCTTCTTCCTTTTCTGTTTCAGGCACCTG
Organism: Halobacteriovorax sp.; assembly: GCF_041587335.1. Taxonomy (GTDB): domain Bacteria; phylum Bdellovibrionota; class Bacteriovoracia; order Bacteriovoracales; family Bacteriovoracaceae; genus Halobacteriovorax. Next base: position 7,223 of record NZ_JBFGYP010000107.1, on the reverse strand, counting down.
GTAACTTCTTACCCAGTCTAGATCGCCTTTTTTCCAGCAATAGACTACACCCTCAATCAGGATAGAAATGAATAATAATAAACTTGCTAGAACTACTGTTCCTTCACCAATCTCGTTGAACTTCTTAAAGACAACTGCAACTGGGAACATCAAAGCACCTTCAACATCAAAGATGATAAAGATAAGCGCGATTACGTAGAATCGAATGTTAAAGTTTGACCAAGCTGTCCCTACAGGCTCTTCACCACATTCGTATGCAGATAACTTAAGATCATTAGGGTTGTTAGGTCTTACTAAAATACCTACTACTAAAACTCCGACTACCATAACGACTGCAAAAGCGACGAGGATTAGTACAGGCATGTAGACGTCTAGGTTGAATGACGACATTCATTGCTCCATTTTAAATACTTTTTCGGTCCTAAAAGAATACATGATACTTAACATGTTGGAAACATTTTGAAATCTTTTTTTTATTATGATTTCTCATAATAGTTGACTGTTTAACATGGCTTCGCCATGCGCCAAAACTAAAATCATAGAATGTTCAAGATCAAAACTTGGAACTTTTTCAGCCCTGTGTTATTAAAGAAGGCTTAACAAGGCGAATAATATGATCTTTGAATCAGTCATAAAAAAAATTAACTCTTGGCACAATAACAAATCAGACAATCTTCACATTACAGGTTTAAACAGTGCGCAATTTTCATTTATAATAAATGAGTGTGAAAAAGATATAGAGTTTATAAAGAAAAATAGTTTTGTCTTTATTTGTGACTCTGCGGATCAGGCCGAAAATTTGTATGAAAACTTTAAGGCCTCAAGAATTACTAAAAAACTTTTATTTTTTCCGGGTCATGATCTAAGTCCATATTCAGGGGCAGTTACATCACAAAGAGCTCTATTTGAAAGATTTAAAGTACTAAGTTATTTAACGACTTTAAAACACGATGATACTTTTATATTAATTTCTACATTTGAATCTTTCTCATTAAGAATTCCTCCAAGACAGTTTTTTAAAGAGCAAAACTTTAAAGTTGAAGTTTCTGATATCATCTCACCAAACCAGCTTGCAGCGAAATTAGTTTCCCTGGGCTATAGTTCTTCTCCAAGTATTGAAGAGCCAGGTACATTCTCTTCGAAAGGAGAAATTTTTGACATCTATACTATAGATTCAACACCCATAAGAATTCTTTATTTTGATGACATGATTGAAGAGATTCTGCTGATAGATCTTGATACCCAAAAATCTCTTCGTGATAAAAAACTAGAAAGTATAAACATCACTCCAACACCTCAAATTTTTGGTGTTCAAGATGCTTTTGCACACAAACTTAGAGAAAATATTCCTATGCCTGTAACGATTCAAAAGAATCGCTTTAATAAAAGAAAGGAAATTTTCTCATCTCTATCTGATAACTACCTGTTTGATAACTACGCTGCTTATACCCCTCTATTTTTTGAGAAGAGTGAAGTCTTATTAGACTACTTACCAGAAAACTCAATCAAAACTTTATTTAATGATGTAGAGTTTTCGAGAGCATATAATGATTTCTTTGAGCAATTAAGAGTTGAGTTCGAGCTTGAATGGCAAGACCTTGATAATGATAATTTACTGCCTGAACCAAATAAGTTATACGACACACACCTTGAGAAAACTCTTCAAGAAACTCCACATATTTCAATCGATGACTTAGCTTATGCTAATGTTTTAAATGAAGAGCTACGAAATTCAATCGAATTAAACGTCGTTCCATCTACTGGTTACTTAAATCAGACTATTAATCCATCTCTTAGTAAGCCAGAATACACAAAAGCAATGTTTGAATTCTTGATTAAAGAGTTTCAAATGACTGGTCAAATTTACTTTTCCTATGAACATGAAAACTCAAAAAATGAATTTTATCATCTCATGGAAATATTCAAACTTGATCCTAATTTAAAGAAACGCTTTCACTTTACTAAATCTAAATTGTCTCAAGGATTTTTTTACGAAAGAGAAAAAACACTAATACTTTCAGAAGCTGATATTTTTAGTACCAAACTAAGAAAAACAAAGACAACAAAGAAAGCTAGTGTTGATGTTTTTGCAGAACAACTATCGACCTTAAAAAAAGGTGATTATGTTATTCACAATGAACACGGTGTAGGAAAATATGAAGGTTTAGAGTCTTTAGATATTGGTGGATCTAAGTCTGACTACATAGTTTTAATATATAAAGGTAACGATAAGGTTTATGTTCCCGTTTATAAAATGAACTTAATCCAGAAACATTCCGATGGAACTGCCACTGTTACTACAGACAGCCTAAGAACAAATAAGTTTGCAACGTTAAAATCAAAAGCTAGAAATTCAGCTAAAAAACTAGCCTTTGATCTATTAAAACTTCAAGCAGAAAGACAATCATCCTCAGGCTTTCCATTCACTCAACCAGACCAAGAGTATAGAGATTTTGAAATGGCATTTCCATTTCAAGAAACGCCAGATCAGCATAATGCAATCTCAGATGTACTAGATTCAATGCAAAAACCAATTGCAATGGATCATCTTGTTTGTGGAGATGTTGGTTTTGGTAAAACTGAAATTGCAATGAGGGCAGCTTTCAAAGCAGTGTTAGATAAAAAGCAAGTATGTGTACTTGTTCCAACAACGGTTCTTGCTCTTCAACACTTTAACTCATTCGTTAAGAGGTTTAATAAGTTTCCAGTTGAGATAGATTTTCTATCTCGATTTAAAACTGCAAAACAAACTAAAGAAGTCTTAGAAAAATTAGAAGATGGAAAGATAGATATTCTCATTGGTACTCATAAATTATTAAGTAATAAAGTAAAATACAAGGACCTAGGTCTTGTCATTGTTGATGAGGAGCAAAGGTTTGGTGTTGGTCACAAAGAAAAGCTTAAGCTCTTAAAAGCAAATGTAGATTTTTTAACTTTAACAGCGACACCTATTCCAAGAACATTACAATTATCTTTTCTCGGAATTAGAGAAATGTCTCTAATTCAAACAGCTCCTCCAAGAAGACAAAGTATCAAGTCTTACTTAATCAAAGAAGACGACCTAACATTACAAACGGCCATAAAGAAAGAGCTCAACAGAGGTGGCCAAGTATTTATTGTACACAACAAGGTTAGTGATATTGAACAGTTTTCAAGCTATATCCAAGAGCTTGTGCCGGAAGCGAAAATTGTGTTTGCACACGGGCAAATGTCTGAGAAAGAGCTAGAGCAGAAGATAAGTGCATTTTACAATGGAACGTATCAAATTTTAATCTCTACAACAATTATAGAATCTGGAATTGATATTCCAAATGCAAATACGATGATAATTGATAGAGCCGATAACTACGGGCTTGCTCAACTTCATCAACTTAGAGGAAGAATTGGTCGATCTGATAAGAAAGCCTATGCTTACTTTGTAATACCTAAACATAAACCTATTTCTGAAGTTGCCCAAAAAAGACTCAAGGCGCTTCAAACATATGCTGAAATGGGTTCTGGTTTTAATATTGCTACTTGTGATTTAGAGATTAGGGGAGCGGGAGATATTTTAGGAGCAGAACAGTCCGGACAAATAGATAACGTTGGTCTTGAGCTGTATATGCAGCTATTAAAGGAAGCAATTCAAGAGCTTCGTGGAGAGAAGAAACTCATTAAACAAGATGTTGAAGTTAAGACACCTTTCCCAAGCTATATACCTGCCAACTACATCAAAGACTCTAGCGAAAGGCTTAAGCAATATAAGAGACTTTCAAATTGTGATGAACTAGAGACACTATTTAACATTAAAGATGAATTTGTAGATGTTTATGGTGCAATTCCAGAAGAACTTGAAAACTTATTCACAACATTAGAAGTTAGAATGATTCTAATAGATGCCTCACTTAAAACAATTCAAGTAGGAGGTAGACTTGCGACTCTGAGTTTTGATAAAAAATATATCGAAGAAAACGAATTACTCAGAAATAGAATGTTAGACTTTTTTCTATCAAGACCTAGAAGTTATCAACTAACTCCTGATTTTAAAGTTATTTATACTCATAAAGAAACACTAACTCAGAGTGAATTCCTCAAGTTTTCTAAAGAGTTAGCGGAGAAAATTCTTCCTCGTTAATGTTTTTTCCACAGTTTATCTTTTTTTTTGATAAACTATTAAGGAATAATAACCATTTAGGGATTTGCGATATGCTAAGAAAAACACTCGCTATAACTTCTATACTACTTTTATCGACTGCAACACTAGGAGCAAAAGATCCTGTTGTCGCCACTGTAGATGGAGTAAGTATAAAGAAATCAGAGCTTGAAAAGACTTACCAAGAAAACTTAATGTTTGTATCAGACAAGAGAGTTACTAGGAAAAAAGTTTTAAACGACATCATTAATAGAAACCTAGGAATCAAAAGGGCCAAAAAAGGAAACCTTGATAAAGATCCTACCGTTAAATATAAGATGGAAGATATCATGTATCATGCACAAATCTCAAAAGACCTTGAGCCAAGGTTAAAAAAGATTGTTGTAACTGATAGTGATGTAGATAAGTACTATAAAGATCATCCTGAATATAGAACTGCTCATATCCTTTTTAGAGTAAGAACAACTCCAGAAAAAGAAGAAAATGAAGCAGCTCTAAATCAAGCATTAAAAGTTTATAATACACTTAAGACAAAGCCTGAACTTTTTGCAGAACTTGCTAATAAATTCTCACAAAGTAGTACCGCACCAAATGGTGGTGATATGGGATTTCAACCAGCAATAAGACTAGCTCCTGAGTACTTTAATGCTATTAAAGGAAAGAGTGATAACTTCATTACTCCTCCTGTAAAAACTCAGTTCGGCTATCACATCATTAAAGTGATGTCAGTTAAGAGTGTTAAAAGTATAAATAACGCGCTTTACAAGAAGATTGTATATGATCAGAAACGTGACGCTATACTAGATAGCTACTTTTCTGAGCTACGTGCAAAAGCAAATGTTAAAATAAACGAAGAATTCCTTAAATAACTTGAATAATGCTTCTTGTTAATCTATTTTTAAATATCAAATCTGATAAAAAATGGATTAACAATGAAGCAACTAATTATCTCTTTTATATTTCTTACTTTCTCACAAACTCACGCAAAGTTATTAGATAAAACAATTGCCGTATTTAATGACAATGTTATTACTTTGAGTCAGATCAAAAGAGTAAAAGATAATATCTCTAGCAGAAAAAATATTTCTCCTCTGATTTATAAAAAGTCTACATACACTGATCAAGAAATTTTAGACATTATGATCGAGAGACTTCTTATTAGAGAAAAACTAGGGGAGATTGGCTATATTAGAAATGATGAGCAAGTAGAGAGTGAAATTACAAACATAGAAAAAAGATTAGGTCTTTCAAGAACTCAACTTCTAAGTTTTCTAAAATCAAACAACATGAGTTTTGATGAGTACTTTGAAATTATTAGAGAGACTATAGAGTTTAATATTTTTAATGGAAGAATCATCAGACCTCTAATTTCAGTAACAGATCAAGAAGTTAAAAACTTTTTCTATAAAACATCCAAAGACAAAACATTAGCCTTTAAATATACAATTGTAGATTTCTCTTTAGAAGAAAGTAGAATGAAAAAAGGCATGCTAAGCAAGTTCCCTGAAACATTAGAAAAGTTTCAAGTAAATGGTGTTCTTCCTAAAGACTATGAAGATGTGCAAACAAATGTACTAGGGGATATTACAGAGGATGGCCTCACAAACAATTTAAAACAATTACTTAAAGCTACAGATGAAGGAAAGTTCACTAAACCAATAAAACTTGGAGATACTTTTCATGTTTTCTTTGTAAAGAAAAAGGACCTTGTTGAATCACAAATTTACTTAAATGCTAAAAATCAAATACGTGGAAAGTTAATGGGTGAACAAGCAGGGGAAGTAACAGACCTTTGGTTTAAAAGAGAGCTTAGTAAACATTACATTAAGACATTCATTACGAAATGATTTATGTTACTCAGGGCCATGAACTTGGAATTGGTATTGAGGTTTTTTTAAAATCATTTAGCCTATTAAATTCAATACAGCAAAAGAGCTTTAGATTAGTGGCCAACAAGGATACTGTTGAAAATAATTTAAAGCTTCTAAATTTTGAATACAAAATTCATAACGATAAAATATATTACAACTCAAATATATTAAACTTTATTGAAGCAAACTCTACCAACCTCCCACAAAGTACTCTGTCATTAAATAGTGCTTTAGATAGAGTTACAGAAAAAGATATTCTCTTAACTCTACCAACTTCAAAAGATCAATTAATCGACAACAATGAATTGAGAAAGGGATATACTGAGTTTCTAAGATATCGTTTTTCACGACAGAACTTATGTATGGTATTCAAAGCATACGAGGATGCCACACTTCTTATCACTGACCATATTCCACTATCTAAAGTTGCAGAATCAATTAAGGCAAAGCAAATCAATGAAAAGGTTATTACGACACTTAATGGATTTAATAAATATTTTTACCCACTAACAGAAGTAATTCTTTCGGGTATCAATCCACACTGCGGAGAAGGTGGGCTTCTAGGTCATGAAGATCATGTTATAAATGACGCTCTAGAGGCGCTAAAGCATACCATTAAAGTCATTGGACCTGTTAGTGGAGACACTCTTCACTTTTATTCAAATAGCGGCGAAAAACAATTAAAAGTCTACATGTTTCACGACCAAGGTCTTCCTGTCTTCAAAGATAAGTATCGAACAATTGGATTAAACATTACACTCGGTCTTCCATTTTTAAGAATGAGTGTTGACCATGGAACTGCCTTTAACATATACGGTAAAGGTATTGCAGACTTTAGCGGATGCTACTATATGCTCAAAGAAGCAATTAAGGTTAATAGGAAATTATTAGATGAGTAACAATAAATACATAGATATCTATAAAGCAAAAGTACATAATTTAAAAAGTATCTCATTAAAAATACCTAAAGATACAATTACAGTTATAACTGGACCCTCAGGATCAGGAAAAAGCTCACTGGCCTTTGATACTATTTATGTCGAAGGACAAAGACGCTATATAGAAAGCTTATCAAGCTACGCAAGACAATTTCTTGGTCAGTATCAACCTCCCGATGTTGAATCTATTACAGGCTTGTCTCCAGCGATAGCCATTGATCAAAAATCAAGTAGTCGAAATCCTAGATCAACTGTAGGTACTATCACAGAAATTTACGATTA
>NZ_JBFGYP010000106.1:0-11027 GCF_041587335.1 Halobacteriovorax sp. | reverse complement strand
CTTTTTACTACTATAGTTGTAGTATTTGGGTGGTAATCATAAGTGTAATCTACTGAAAAAGTAGTAGTATAATAGTAATCAACAATACCTTGATCTACTTCATCAACAACAACTTTAGTAGAAACTTCTTTCAGTCCGTATGCATTTATACAGCTAAATTTAGAAGTTAGTGCATCAGCAATCTCTACTTGTAATAATTTGTTAAGCTTTGAATCTACATTGTAAACAGTCTCTACAGTGTTTGCATTTACAGTAATTGTTGAAAGTAAAAAAAGTGCAACTAAAAATTTCATGTTGTCTCCTAAAGACATGTGTTAATAATTGCAATCTAAGTATCACTCTAAATATTTGTTTTACAGTTATGGTTTTGTCAGACTTGATTAGGAAAACTTAATAAAGAATTTCTGCACAAAAAAGGCCTTCAAATTTGAAGGCCTTATAATATATTCTTAATTTAAATTAGAATTTATTTTACGATTCTATCACGCCAAGCTCTAATGTCTTTAGCAAGATAGTCATACTTCATAGAATCTAAAGTATATTGAGCAAACTCATAATCAGTTGTGTGAGTTAAACACTCTGTAGGACAAACAGTCGTACAGAGACCACAATAACAACAAAGAGCTGTATCAATTGTATATTGATGAAGATCTAGCCTTATAGGGTTACCATTGGAAGCTTTTAACTTAGGTGCATCCTTATCCCTCTTAGTCGCTGTAATGTAAATACAGTCAACAGGACAGGCAACAGCACACTGGTAACAACTAATACAGTTTTCAGCGTCGTTAAAAAGTCTTGATCTAGAGTTTTCAGGTAAGATTTCTCTAACTTCTGGATACTCAATAGTCACAGGCTTTACACCATAGACATACTTGATAGTGATCATCATACCTTTAGAAACTGTTTTTACAGCACGAAAAATATTAAACAACCACTTCTTAAAAGTTAGTCCTTCATTTTCAGTTGTCGTAAGTGTTGTCGTATTCATCGGTCAACCTCTCCAAGAACAATATCAATTGATCCAATTGAAGCAACAAAGTCAGCAATCATCTGACCTGGAGCCATATCTGGAAGCATTGAAACGTGTGTAAAACATGATGATTTAACTTTAACCCTGTATGGGTTCTTAGTTCCATCAGAAACAATATGGTAACCAAGCTCACCTCTAGGGCACTCAGTTCTCATATAAATCTCGCCCTTTGGTACTTTAAGAACTTTTGGAACTTTCCCCATAATAGGACCTTCCTCAATTCCTTCAAGACACTGACGTACTATTTTAATAGACTCAAAGATCTCCATTATTCTTACATAATAACGATCCCAGCAATCTCCAACTTGTCCTTTAATACCTTCACCAACGACTGTATTAAAATCAAACTCTTCATAGATTGAGTAAGGTCTTTGCTTTCTTAAATCCCAGTCAATTCCAGAACCTCTAAGCATTGGACCAGTTGCTCCATAATCATAGGCCATTTCTTTAGAAACAACTCCGACATTAGCAGTTCTTCCAATAAAGATTGAGTTCTCACCCACTAGGTTATGGTATTTTTTAACATTTTCTTCAAGCTCAACTAGGAAATCTTCAATTCTCTTTAACTGAGCATCATTAATGTCAGTCCAAACTCCACCTATCCAGATGTAGTTATAAAGAAGTCTAGCTCCTGAAAGTTCTTCAAAAATTCTTAAGATAAATTCTCTGTCTTGGAACGCATATAAAAATGGAGAAAAGGCCCCAAGGTCAATTGCGTAAGTCCCAAAGAACATTAAGTGAGAAGCAATTCTTTGCATCTCTGCCATCATAACTCTGATGTATTCTGCTCTTTTTGGAACTTCTGTACCAAGCATTTTCTCAATAGCAAGACAGTAACCATGCTCCATATTCATTGCAGCAAGGTAGTCCATTCTATCTGTGTAAGGAATAACTCCTCTATAATCTAAAAATTCAGAATGTTTCTCTTTACATCTGTGCAGGTATCCAAGGTGTGGAATTGCTTCAGCAACAGTTTCAGAGTCAGTCTTAATTTCAACTCTCAAAACCCCGTGTGTCGCCGGATGCTGAGGACCCATATTTAGAGTCAGAAGGTCAGTGTGAAGTTTTTCTTGTTTAGAAATATCCATCTTACTCTCCCTTCTCTTCAGTTGCTTTTGCAGCTTCGGTCTTCGCTTTCTTTGCGGCCTTAACTTGAGCAACTCTATCTTTAGCTTTATTAGCTAGGTCTTGATCTATCCATGCGTGATCATCAACCCATGATCCAGAAACCTGAGTTGGATCTTCGTGCTCAACTCTCATCTTTGCAAAGAACTCAATATCATCTTTGTTAATCTTCTCAGGAGGATTAACAACCATGTCCATATACTTCTCTTGAACTACGTAGTCTTTTCTTAAAGGAAAACCTTCCCAATCTTCAGGACATAAAATTCTTCTATGGTCTGGATGATTTTCAAAAACAACGCCTAACATGTCGTATGTTTCACGCTCTAAAAAGTTAGCAGCTTTCCATACGTCACAAACACTCTCAACCTTTGGAAGATTATTCTCATCTCCTCTTGGAAGACGAACCTTAACAATTAGCTCAGTGTTTTCAATAAAACTAGCAACTATATAGTTAACTTCAATGATGTTTTCTTCTGGATAATCAACACCAGAAACAACCTGAAGAACATTCATTTTAAATTTATCACTAGACTTAAGAGCAGAACAAACTTGCTTAATAAAAGTTGCATCAACAGTTATTGAACTATCACCAACTTCAGCAATATTTGCAACAGCATTACAACCAGCAACCTCTGCATTTAAAAACTCTACAACTTCATTATGCATGCTTCACCCACTTATCTCTAAGAAGTCTCTCATTAGCGATCTTCTTTTGAAGAGTCATTAAACCTTCAATTAAAGCTTCAGGTCTTGGAGGACAACCAGGAACATATACATCAACAGGTACAACTTCATCTACACCCTTGAGTACGTGATAACCATGTTGCCAATAAGGTCCACCCTTATTTGCACAAGATCCCATTGAGATTACATACTTTGGTTCTGCCATTTGCTCATAAAGAGTTTTAATTCTTGGTGCCATTTTAAGTGTTACAGTTCCTGCAACAATCATTAAATCGGCTCTTCTTGGTGTGGCCATAAAAGCTCCACAACCAAATCTTTCCAAGTCATACTTAGAAGCACCTGTTGCCATCATCTCGATTGCACAACATGCTAAACCAAATGTCATAGGCCAAAGTGAATTCTTACGACCCCAGTTAAAGAAGTCATCTAACTTCATCAAAACGACGCTGTCTTGCATTAGCGTTTTCCTTTCTTTGTTCAATTTTAAATTTTTGAAATTATCTCATATTTTTTACCTTTAGGACATGTTTTAGTCAATGTAAGGGCGTGAAAAAATACCAAAACTGTCAGACAAATGCTATGCGACATTCGACGACGATATTAGTCAAAATAAGATTTAAGGACGAAATTGAGAACAACGCGTCTTGTAAGAAGCGTAGAGACTTTTAAATTTGCCATGTGCGACAGAAGCTGGGAAACGAGAATTAGTCGACAATCCGTCCCTCATCATTGCTAAGCGATTATAATCATTTTCGCATGCTTTCCCCATAATTGTTGTAAATTCACTGAGGGCTGCAACTGGATATGGAAGTCCATAGGCTGAGGATATATATAAGGCCTCCCCTTTACCTAATTTAGGAAACCTAGTTTTTTTCCAACCATATTTGTTTAATATTTCATCAAAGTTTCCAAAATACTGCCCAACATCATAAAACTTCTCAATACCAAGCTCTTTAGAAAACTCTCCAGAGATAGGGTCAATTACATTTTTACAGTTTGAACTACTATTGAAACTTGTCGGTCTAAGTTCTTTAAGTACTCTACACTCAATTAAGTATGCATCAACTTCACCACCACGACCTTCGATGACTGAGCTTACAAATTGATCTACTGTAAATTTAGACACATATGGATTGAAAGGATCTCTATAAGAGTAATGAGTTAATTCGTGTGCTAAGTCTAAAACTGCATCTTTAAATGATAAGCCCTTATTAAGGTAGACCTTAGATTTTGTCTGATAGTGAATCTCTCCTGGGTTATCTGGGGAGAACTTTCTTATAAGTGTAGTATCTGTTAATGAACTATTCCCAACATCAATAACATCTCTAAGCGTTAAACCTACACTTCTCGCCTTCAAAGAAGCCTTCTCTAATATTAGTTTTCCTGTTCTTGAAGTTTTTAGGCTTTGGATAACCTTATCTAGAGAAGCTCTTTTTCCGTCACTATTACTATACCAACTTGTATTCCAATTAGTTTCAGACTCAATATGGATAACTCTCTGACGACGCTCAAAAGACTTTGCCTCTACAGTCTGTAGAAACAAAAGGAATGAAAATAGAATTAATGATTTTGATAGAGCACTCATTAACCTATTTTCGGAATTTTAAAATGAAGTCTTTAGAAGTTTACTCTCTTTTGAATAAAGTACTTTTTCTTCTCATCCTCAACTATTACCTGACCAATTGACTTAGTAGAAGATATATCACCTAGTGTTCTTACCTTTAACTTGTAAGTTCCAGGCTTAAGGTTAAACTCGGTCATTCTAATACTTGCTGGAATAGTCGTCCACTGCCTAGTATCGGCCCTCTCAGATGCCTCTATACCTTTACTGGATGCAACATATTGAAGAACTGCTCCACTCTTAGCTAAGAATTCATTCTTCTTTTTCAACGCTTTGTAAGTTGCATAAGCGGCCAAAATAGCCACAACATGCTTAGTCGCTAATCTTGCCCCTAGTTTAGGATATAACCAAGCGGACTGCTCAACGATGGCCTGACTAGCAATATCCCCTACAGGGCTAATAAGAGGGACTATAACTTCTTTGACTTTAGTCTCTTCCTGCCAAACTTCAAGTAGAAGAGAAGGAGACGCTTTAAAACTCTCTATAGCAGGGAGCTCAAATGAAATTGCAGACTGTGTAGCTGCAACATAGCCAACGGCGAGACCAACATCATGTCCGACAGGATCATAATTTCCAGCAGGTGGTGAAAGGCCTAAAATATTTGCAGAAAATCTTCCAAGAAGTAAAGCCAGGGCGGGACTCTTAGTTGCCAAGCTATCACTGAGACCAAAGTATTGTTTTGAAGCAATTTTCTGAGGAATTATACCTTCTTCTATCAATATAGAAACATTTCCAGAATTTAAAGATGCTACTTTACCAGTATTTATTCCAAAAGGAACAATCTCTCTTTTCCAGCTTCTAGGTCTTAATTGCTTGCTAAGTCCTAAGATTTTGCTTCTAAGAAACTCTCTTAGTTCTTCTTGGTGATTGGACATTGAAATATATTCTTTTTCTACTATATTCAGCCCAAGCTTTGGAAACTTTTTAAAGTCTTTTACAAAATTGTTACTTTTTAAATTAAAGGTTTTATAAGCATTATAGTTTTTGATAAGTAAGTTGTATGCGTCTTTATAGAGTTGGTACGCTATTTCTAAATCTTTAGAGCCACCAATTGTTTGGTGAATTCTTGCACCAAGTAATTTGGCAGAAAGATCATTTTTAAAAACCGATATTCCCGATCTATCATTTCTTAGTTCGTTTAAAAAAGAGTCCCAGGCAAGCAGCTCAGCTCGTGCCCTATATAACTCCTGTCTTCTTTGATTATCATTTAAATCTTTCCATACTAAAGATTTTTTTCCACCTTCTTCAATTTTATACTCATCAACTTTTTCATTATAGGAAAGTAGAAAATGATTCAAGGCCTGATAATAAAATAGAGTAGAAAGTTCATATTTTTCACCGTAGTAAATATCCGAACTCTCATTTCCAATATATGTTTTCAATTTTTTAGAATAGCGAACAGTGTATTGTTTTCTTACTAAAGTCTTAGCCTCTTCAAAAGTTTTAATTGAAGAATTGTAGTGACCCATCCCATGCTGAAGAAGCCCCTTCTCCATAAGATAAAGTAATTTCGATTCACTGTTTTTCTTATAAAAAGAAGAAGCCTCAAGAGACTTCAATGCAGAGGAGTAGTCCCCTCTTTTAACTTGCTCTCTAAGTGTTTTAGAAATCTTTCTTCCTCCAGTTGCACAAGAAGCAACCAGAGAAAGAATTAATAAAGATGAAAGTAATTTATAGATTCCTACCACCCACTAGCACTTTGATTAGAAAATTTAGACAGTTTTGCTCTTGTTCTTAATACTTCAAGACCAGATTCAATATTTGTCATACGAATATTTACAGAATACTGCTTAATTGTTTTTCCATCTCTAGTTGCTGGCTTCATGTAAATATTTCCAAAAATCATTACATCAGCTCCAACTTGCTTACCAATATTCTTAGCAGTTGAAGGATCTACCATTCCATCATTTTGATAAGTAATCTCTTTAAGAATATTTTCTCTCGATGAAGCGTCTACTAAGATAAAATCACCACTTGCAGAAATTTCATTTAAGAATTCATCGTTAATATCATTGATTGGAAAATAAGCTTCTGAAGTTAAGTTCTTCACCTCTCCTATAAATACAGTAGGAGTTTTCCCAGATTTTCTTAAGTATCTTTTAAACCCTTTGTGATCTGAAATATTTTTCAATATTTCAGAAACAACTCTTTCAGTATCGCCCTGAACCCATTGGTCTGTAATTTCCATCGCTTTTTCATCAGACTCGGAAGCATCAACTCTCTTTGCTTGAAAGCTTCCACATGAAGTAAAAAGTAAAAGTGTCAGTAAACTTGCTAATATTTTTTTCATTTATATTCTCCTAATTAAATTTCGCCTTTCTTAGCTTTAGTAAAGTTCTCAGCTGCATTATCTAGTGCCTTCTTAACATTAGATTTTGTAGCTTCATCATCACTTTGGTTAGCTACAAAGTTAGCAGCTTCATCTACAGCATCTGCAAGTCTTTTACTATCCATTCTGATAAAGACAGCGCAAGTATATGCTTTAAAATCTTTCTTTGCACCAAGTTCAACTTTATAAGCTCTCTTTTCCCAGTACGTCTTAACTACTGCAGCTCCGTGGATTAACGCCTGAACTTTTTCAGCTAGAGTACTTTCGATATACTGTCTTAAAGGCTTTAAGTTTGGGTTATTCTCATCAATTGAAGCATCACCTTCAGTTGAAGTTGCAAGTTGCTTATCGATAAATGTAGCAATCTCACCACCGATATCTGCCTTTACATTTGCTTTTGCAATATCACAGGCAATTTTCCTAGAAACTTTTGGCTCAGTTTCAAATGAGAAGTACCTATTTTTTGCAGTATCCTTGTTCTTATCTCTTGCCCATACTTCAGGATCTTCAATCCAACCTGGTCTATAGTTAGAGCTTGCGTCTTTAACAACATACTCTCTGCTGATTCCCGTATTCTCTCTCTCTTCAACAACTCTCTCTTTATCCGATGACCCACATGAGGCAAGTAATAAAAGAGAAAAAATAACAAATAATGATTTCTTCATTCAGAAGCTCCTTAATCTATATTTAATTCATTAAACTTTTCATATATAAAATTATTTATTCCTGGTAGAGCATTTTCATATGATTGCTCTTGGGATCTTCCCGTCTGTATTATTTCGTACTTCAAAGAGCCTATTTCATTCTCATCTTTATTTAGACTTCTTATATTTAGGATAAATTTATATTTAACAAAACCTTTAACTTTTATGTATTGAGGTTCTTGTTTTAGTGAAACTTCAATTTTAAAATCTGCATTATCTCTCGTAACAATAAAGTCATTCTCAACAAGGTTGAATTTAATTGATTTCATAACTTCTTTAGTATTACTTATCTCTCGAACATTAAGAGAAACCTTTGTACCAAGTTCTCTTTTGATTTTCTTAAGCCTAAGAATTTCTGCCATTGATACAGAGGATAAATATTTTGATCCTTTTAAGATTCTATATTTATCGTGAATTGAAGCGCGAAGCTTTAACTTCTTTATAGATTTATTTAGTGAACTTCTTCTACCGTCTTTAACAAGAGCTTTAACTTCTGTGTCTATGCCCTTCATTCTATCTTCAAATATACCAGATGTTTTCGTCTTGTTTAAAGCAATAAGAGCAAAATGGCTTTCATCACTTTCATACCTTTCTTTAATATATGAACCTTCCAAAACCTCATCAGTAAACTCTACTATTTCACTGTAAGTCTCCTCACTTACCGAACCTTTAACAACATCTTCTTCAGTTGTACTTTTTGAAGTCGTAATAACTGATTGTGAGGATTTGACATTTACACTAAAAACTTTGGCCAGAGAATCTCTTGCTGCAGCTTCAGCAGCTAATGCTCCTGTAGCTTCACCTACTGCACATATTTCAGTTGGAGGACAAAACTCATATGGAGAGCTTATCCATATAGGTTGAGCGTAAATATTCATCTGGATAAGAAATATTAAACTTATTACTTTATACATATAATCCTAAGGAAAAATTTCTAAACTAATGCTAACGAATTGACGATAGAAATACAATTTTAAATATTTAGTTAATTTAAGAATACTAATACAAAACATAGACAAATAAGCTAACTTAACAATCAAAACTTTATATATATTTCCAACACCAGTTACTCGACAAAAACACTAAAGTATAACAACTAATTGACCGATATAATTAACTACTTAAGCAAGGAAAGAAAATGTTTCATAAAAATGGTATCAGGTTATATCTTATCACTTCTCTAATGTGTTTAAGTACAGAGTATATATATGGAGCTTCTCAATCTCAAGATGGAACAAATACCTTCCTATCTAATATTGATGGGATTGCTTCAATAAATTTAAAACTCACTCCTCATGATTCAACAATGAAAGACCTACTTCTGACGCATGACCAGAAAAATGCCGTCCTAAAAAACATAGATAAAGTTCTTAGTGAAAAGAATAAAGTTATTTTTGAATATATGAAGCTAACTAAATCTCTTAACTCAAAAGTAAATGAACTCTCTCTTACTCAAAGACTTAAAGGCGAATTCAAGAAAAGAGAGTTAAGTAATAGTATAGAAGGACAAGAAGACTTAATCGCAGATCTCAAGGGACAAATTGAGGAAAAGACTTTGCGAATAGGTTTCTTAAAGAAGATGGTTAAAAACCAAAACACTCAACTTACTGAAAAAATCAATAAACTGAATTATAAAATAAAAAATTTAACAAACTCATTTAATGAGCTTCCTGAAGAAATGGAAAAGATGGCCTTCTTATCAGAAAGTCAGCACGTTCAAGAAATTAGAACACTTCAAAATCAACTACATCAAAAAAGTATAAGAATCATTAGTTATCAAGACCAGCTAGTAAAATATAAGGATCTAAATGATATATCAAAAAGAAATCAACAACTAGCAATACAACTAGAGGATTCAAATGAACAGCTTAAGAAGTATCAAGTTTCATTTAATAGAATGGAAGAAAGGCTCGCTCTAGAGAAGATAAAAAATAAAAAACTTTCAGAATTTAATAAAAATATGAAAGAAGAATATAGCCAACATATCAATCTATTAAAAGAAAAGTATGTTGCTGCCCTAAAAAGAAAAGACTCAACAAGTAACGCCTCAAGAATGCCTGCAAGTGTTATAGAGAGTAAAGAAACTATTTCTAAATCAAACCTTGGATACTTAATCGAAATAGATCCAAGTCATTTAAAATTGATTCTAGATGAGAAATTCTTCTTTACATCAGGACAAACCAATTTAGACCAAAACTCTAGAATAAAACTTCAATCCATAATGAGTGCTTATAGCAAAGAAATATTTACAAACGAAGAGCTTAGAGACAGAGTCCAGAATATTCATGTCATTGGCCATTCATCCCCTAGATATAAAGGTCAGCCTTTAAAACCTATAGAGGCAACTAAAGAAGCCTACCAGGCAAATATGGAAGTTAGTCTCCATAGGGCCAAATCAATCGTGAAGGCAATTATAAGTGAGAACTTAGAGCTCCCATATAAGAATGAAATAAGGTCAAAACTTGTTGTATCAGGTAAATCTTTTTCTGAGCCTATACCTCTTGGGAGAAACCTTGCAAGTAACCAAGATGGAAGATGTGGTGATTATGACTGTGAGGCGTCTCAACGAGTTGAGGTAATATTCGAACTTCAAAAGAAAGAATAAAAGAAAACCCATATATTATTGCCAGGCTAACTTCTACCTCTGCCATTTTTTTTGGGCAGAGAATTCTCCTCCCCTCTAAATATATTAACAAGTTATTGCTCATTTCTCATACATCGAGACAACTATTGTCCAGAGTCTAAATTCCTATATCCTCATACACAGTCATACTGGGGTAGTAAGAAATGAAAAAGTTGTCAATTTCCACATTCTGGATTTTTGTTCTTTGTCTATGTTTAAGAACATACTCATACCTCTCTTATAGTGAATTAAAAGACAAGGTACAATCAAGTGAATCACTATTAAATGATGATAAGAAGAAAACTATTGCTCTTTTAAACACACTAAACGACCTTACTCAAAATAAACCCAAGGTAGATAATTTCAGAGAAGTCTCATCTAAAGATCTAGAAAGCCAGAGAAGAAAAGAATCAACAGTCATAAACTTCATTGAAGATTTCTACGCTAGTAAAGAGAATTTAGCAGAACTCTCCTATCATCAAAAAGTTATAAAAAATATTAATAAAGAGTTAAACGTAGAAAATGCACCATTAGAATATCTAGATATTGAATTACTTTACTATTTTGTTATTAGAGAGAACTTTGATCTTAGAGATTTCCAAAAGATTATTATTTTTGAAGATCTAGGATTTGATAGAGAAGCAATGGCAAAAATAAGGAAATTTTCTGTTTCTAAAGAATTTAAAATTGAGATACTACGATTTAAGAATATATATACCGAAGAAGTAGTAGAACCAGAATACTTAGCCAAGGAAAGTATTCAAATTGAAGATAATGATAATAATATAGATGATAGACTAATGTCGCCTGAAGATAAGGTTGAGTTTCTAAAAGCTGCTAACGAACAAGAAGTCGACCTTGAAGCAAAGCTAATGGAGTTAGACTACACTCCTGAAGAGATTGAAGAAATG
>NZ_JBFGYP010000105.1:0-11443 GCF_041587335.1 Halobacteriovorax sp. | reverse complement strand
TCACCACAGTGGCCAAGCCTAATAATTCTCGCATGTAATGTGGCGATTATTGTCTACTTCCTACTACCAGAGATAAGAAAACCCTTCTTTAATAGGGCCGATAGATGGTGGGAACATAGAGAGAGATACACGATTAGGATTCCTTGTTCCTACTCTCTAGCTACAGACAATACCCTTAAAGACGCGGAGATCTTAAATATTTCACACTCAGGTGCCTTTATCACTCTCCCAGAGGGAGCCGATATATGCGGAGAGAAGATGATTATCAATATCACCTTCATAAGCGATAATATCTGCTTAAATGCAAAGATCATTTCTCAGCATGAGTTTGATGATGAGAAGGGTTTTGGTATTGCCTTTGAGTATGAAAATATTTGGGAAAAGCTCTATATGAGAAAAATAATCAATATGATTTCAAGGGCAGCAAAGAAGCACCACATCCAACAACTAAGTGCCTAGGCAAAGATATAGAGGTCATAACGAGCGCTCTTACCAATGTACTGAGCGCTTGGTTTTGCCTTTAGAGTTGGAGACTTAACTCCTCTCTTAACGACAAATCTCTTCACGCCACTCTTTTTTACCCATTCATAGACGTCTTCTTCATCGCTATCTTTTCCAACGAGATCTCTAAAGATTTGCATCTCCTTTCTTGGAAGGGCCGATTTCTTCTTTCCTTCATCCGGGTACATTGGATCGTAGTAGATAGCTGTGGGCATATCTGAATCCAGACGCTCTAAGTGAGAAGATGCCTCACCAAAGACTACATCTAGAGATGAGCTATTGAAGTTTCTCTTGGCCAAAAGAAGGAGAGCTGCAACCGTTGGGTTTCTCTCAAAGGCCGTAACTCTGGCCCCAAACTTTAAAAGAAGAATTGAATCCTTTCCACTGCCGCACGTGAGATCCCAGATATGGCTTTGGCCTGGAGCTTTAATTCCAAGGGCCTTAGCTAGTGGTTCTTTATTTAAGGAGTATTTCTTATTGGACTGTTGTTGCCATAACTCATTAAAATCAAATTCTATCGCACCTCTATCTAGAGACTTATAAATTAATTTTCCATCAATCAAGTGAAGATCGGCGAGACTTGAATTCTCTTCACGCTCCACGTTATAATGAGTTGAGAGAAAAGAAATTTTTTCGTGATTTAAATCACTATCTGAATAGACTTTTAGAGTATGCATTCTGTGATTATAACAGTTAATTTAGGTAGATAAAGTGATTTATTACATGATATTAAGTTAGCCTAAATTTTAATACTAGACGCACAGAGGAAGAAGATCCATGAGTCGAATTGAAAACCTACCATATAATCCAAATGAATTAGAAAGAGAGTTAACACCTTTCTATATAAGTGCAACAGAGTCTGAGATTGCAGAAATGATGCAAACTATTGGCGTAAAAGATTTAAAAGAGTTGTACTCACATATTCCACAAAATATTTTAATGGAAAAAGGTCCTTCTGAACTTGGTAAACACCTAGAGTACGAAGAGTTAGTTGCTCACGTAGAAGATCTTGCTGCTAAAAATAATATTAAGACATCATTTATCGGTGATGGACTACAACAATATAAAGTACCTGAAGTTGTTCCATTTGTTTGTGACATTAGAGGGCTTACGACTGCTTACACTCCTTACCAACCTGAGAGATCTCAAGGTACTCTTTGGACACTATGGATGTACTCAAGCACTCTTTCAATGCTTACAGGTTTTGAAGCAATCAATGCTTCTTTTTATGATAGATCAACTTGTCTCTTTGAAGCTTGTAATACAGCTACAAGAATTAAGAGAAAAACAAATAAAATTATTATCTCTGAAGGAGTCTATCCTGGTGATTTAGAAGTTCTTAGAACTCAAGCTAAAGAGACAAACTTAGAGCTCATCACATTACCAATTGATAAAGAAACTGGTTTAACTGATATTGACGCTGCTAGAGAGTTAGTTGAAAAAGAAAAAGAGAACCTCTCTGGTTTTGCATTTTGCCAAGTCAATAACTTAGGGCTTGTTGAAGATGTAAATGCTCTAACTGATATTTGTACTGAAGCAGATATTCAATCTATTGCTATTATCGATCCACTTCTACTTGCAACAGAGGGTCTACTTCCTCCAGTAGAGTATGGAAGTAGTAATCAAGGTGCCGATATGATCGTTGGTGAAGGTCAACACTTAGCAATCGGTCCTAACTGGGGTGGTCCAGGTCTAGGTATCTTTGGTATTAGATATAACGACAAAAATAAAACAGCGATTAGATCTACTGCTGGTAGATACATTGGAAAAGGTAAAGACGGTGATGGAAAGACTTGTCTATCAATCGTTCTTGCAACTCGTGAACAACATATTAGAAGAGAGAAAGCGACAAGTAATATCTGTTCAAACCAATCATTTCTAGCTTCTGCTGCAGGAGCAGGGATTCTTGGTCGTGGCGAGAGCGGAATGACTGAAGCAATGATGGCCGGAAGAGAGCTATCAACTCAGATCTATGTAGAGCTTTCTAAATATAATGAACTGACTCCTACTTTTCCTCACTCTCCGTTCTTTAACGAGATTGTTTTTACTTACTCTGGAAACCTTACAGAACTTCTTACAAAAGCAAGTGCTGCAGGAATACACCTAGGTGTTGATATAAGCTCTAGAGTTGGAAAAGAAAATCAATTAAAAATGAGTTTCTCTGACCTTCAAAATGATAGTGACTTAGAAAAGCTTACAAACTTTTTAGATGATACGCTTACAGTAGCCGATGAAGATATCGAAATTGATATGCCTGATATTCCAGGTGATCTTCTTAGAGAAGGAAATGTTGGTCTTCCAGAATTTACAACTGAAGAAGTAAAAAGCTTCTACACTGAACTAGGAAATATGAACGTCTCTCCAGACGATAATATCTATCCTCTAGGTTCATGTACTATGAAGTACAACCCATATATCAATGACTACGCTGCAAACTTAAAAGGGTTTACAGACACTCACCCACAAGCTCCAGAAGAAGATACTCAGGCAAACCTTGAAATTCTTTTTGAAACTCAAGAGATGTTTAAATCAATCACTGGTCTGCCAGGTGTTGTGACTCAACCTGTGGCCGGAGCTCAGGGCGAGCTAGTAGGACTTAAGATGTTCCAGGCCTACCATAGAGATAGAGGGAACGCTGAGAAAAAAGATATTATCTTAATTCCTAGAAGTGCCCATGGAACAAACCCTGCGACAGCGACAATGGCCGGATTTGAGACTAAGAAAGCTGGTGGAGTTCAATACGGGATCATTACAATTGAAGCCAATGAAAATGCTGAGGTTGACTTCACTCAACTTAAGTCAGTTGTAGCAGAGTACGGTGAGAGAATTGCTGGTATTATGGTAACAAACCCAAATACTGCGGGAATCTTTGAAACTCAATTTAAAGAGATGGCCGAGCTTATTCATTCAGTGGATGGATTAGTCTATATGGACGGCGCTAATATGAACGCTATTGCTGGTTGGGTAGATCTCGACAAGATGGGCGTAGATGCTGTTCACAATAACCTTCATAAGACTTGGACAATTCCACACGGTGGGGGAGGCCCAGGTGACGCGATCGTTGGGGTGAGCTCTAGACTATTAGATTACATGCCAGGGATTCAAGTTAAAAAGAACGGTAGTACTTTTGAGTCATTTAAAGCGCCAAAGACAATTGGAAGCTTTCATAGACACAATGGTAACTTTGCTCACAAGGTAAGGTGTTACACTTATATTAAAGCTCTTGGAGCAGAGGGTGTAAAAAAGATGTCTGCGATAGCAGTTCTATCTGCTAAGTACTTATATCATCAATTAAAAGATACTTACCCAACTCTTCCATCTAGATCAGAGAGTTCTCCTCGTATGCATGAGTTTATTTTAACTCTTACTGATGATGAGTTCTCTAAGATAGCAAATGCGGGAACTGTTAAGTCAGCGGCAATTGCTAAGATTGGTAAGTTATTTTTAGACTTTGGACTTCACGCTCCAACAGTTGCTTTCCCAGAAGTTTATGGACTAATGGTTGAGCCAACAGAATCATTTACTAAGAAAGAACTTGATGACTTTGTAGCAGTTGTTAAAGAGATTAAATTAATCATCAATGAGCACCCACAGGTGTTAGTGACAACTCCTCACTTCACTCCTATTAAAAAGGTAGATGAAGTAAGTGCTAATAAGAATTTAGATCTCTTTGAAAAGATCACTAGCTTTCCAGTTCTTGCAAAGAATATCATTGAGCCAGGAGTTCTTACAGAAATGACTCCAGCAGAAGTGACAAAGAAGATCTTAGAAGCTCACGAAGCTATTTAACAAACGTTTAAGCAGACGTAGATACTAAACCTATCTACGTCTATATAAGAAATGATACAACCAGAAAAAAGACTAGAGATACTTTCAAAAATCCCAGACAGAGAATACTCTGATATCTGGGATACGTGTTGTGATCACGGAAAGCTTGGTTATAAGCTTATCCGTGAATTTCCAAATGCTCTTATCCACTTCAATGATATCGTTCCACACATAGTAGAGAAGCTAAATACAAAGCTCTACAATGTTCCAAATGAGAGATATACCCTAAATACTCTAGATGCTAGAGACATCAAAGTCAGTAACGACAATACCCTTATCTACATCTGTGGTATTGGCGGTAAGATGGCCATAGAGATTGTAAACGATCTCGTTAATGGAAATTCCCACGACTTCGAGCTCATTCTTTGTACTCACTATCATCAATATGAACTTAGAGAGTCTCTAAGAGAGCTAAACTTCCAACTCATTAAAAGTGATCTCATAGTTCATCAAGGTCAGCAGTACGAGACGATCTATATAAGTAAGACTCGTGGTAGTGAAATACCAAAGTACAGCGAAGAACTATTTAACAAAGACTGTGAAAAGAGAATCTCATACTTTCAAAAGAGTATGAATCACTATAAGAAAAATTCGGAGTACTCACAAATTTCAAAAGAGATATATGCTTACTACAAAGTATTACTTTCTTAAGAGTATACTTATTGTCGGAGGTGACATGACTGCTCTCTTTATTTTCAAGAGGGATTTGCTAAAGGCCTACAAAGTATTACAAGAATCTATTTTACTTTTTCACTAATAAACTTAATGAGATCAGAATAATTTCCTTTATCTGCATTCTTTAATGAATTGATATACAAGGCCCTTCTATCTTTTGGCCTATCATTCATTGAGTGCATCCAGCTAGGCACATCTTTATCATTTCTTTTTAAAAGATACTCTGTCATTATCCTTGCAGTTCTTCCGTTACCATTTGGATAAGGGTGAATAGAGACAAGTCTATGGTGAAATTCTGCAGCGATTTCATCCCAATCTGATCGACCAAACTCAATCCATGCCTTAACATCATCAAATAAACTTTTAAGCTCCACTCTAATTTGAAAACGATCTATTTTTGATAAATTAACCATGCTTGTTCGATGAATTCCGGCCCACTTCCAAACATTCCCAAAGAGTTCTTTATGGAGTTTGTCTAAGAACATTGTATCTAGGTAGTCGCAAGTTTTTTGTCTACTAAGCCACCTCATCCCATCCTGGATATTTTGATCTTCTAGTTCATCAAGCTCCCCCATAGTTGTTACATGTGAAAACCTAATTCCCTCAAGTTGATCTGGATCAATCGGAGTTGCGCCGTCTCTATCTTTGAAGATATAGCTAGTCATCACTGTCCCAAAGATATTTTGAGTATTTATAATCATCTACTAGATCTTCAAGTCTCGTTTCAAAGTCAGTTGTAACTTTTTGATCTTCTAGACTCATGTGCGTATCAGACATACTCATACTCTTAATAGATTTTTTCTTAGCCTGATCTTCGACAATTTCTTGAATAGACTTTCTTGGAACAAAAGTATATTGAACATCACACTCAAGTGCATCTGCTAAATCACGAAGCCTATTAAGAGTAATATTTCCTTTTTCTTCTCTCTTTTCAAGTTCTGAAGCTGTTGAAGGGGCCACTCCTAACCTAGCTGATAATTGCCCTAGAGACATTCCAAGAGCGCCTCTTATATAGCGAGAGAATGATGTTATGGAAGAAGACTCAACCAATAACAAGCTGAAGCTTTCCAGTTTTTTCTGTACCTGTTTTCTAATAATTCTTTGTTCAGATCGTTTTCTCATATAAAAATTGTCGCATATATACGAATTATATTCAACAAAATTACGTATATATACGACTCTAGTTTCATTTTAATTCGTATAAGCACTACATCTAATGTATTTTCAATGCCTTACTTAAAAAATAATAAGAATATTGTAATTGACTAGCGTTATAGCGCTAGACAATGAAGCGACAAAAGACCAAACAAGAAGAATCTAGAGTACTCACCTATTTCTACTGAAGTATATTCTTACTATAAGAAATTAATCTCCTAGTTAATTATATCTACTATCTCTAGTCGAGGATTGATTCTTTGTATTTTTACTTCTTTAACTTCTCAATAAAGTCTTCCCATTGTGATTCACCTTTCTCCCCGAGGCACCACTTCTTAATCTCTTCAAATCTAACTGGATGCTTCTTTGCGACCATAACAGCTTGGTCAAGGCATTCTTGTGCCTTGAAGTGGATATAACTAGCAAGGCGATCTTTTACACAGTCAGTTGGTGAATAAATCTTTATAATTTGCCCATCTACTTCAACTTCATCTGGTGTAATTGAGTTATCTTCTCTAATTCCAACAGGCGGACCACCAGGAAACTCTACGAATAAATGTTTACAGTCTTTATGGATATAGTGTCTTGTCCCTTTCTTTTCAAAACCAATTTCTTTCATGGCCTTTTCAAGTCCAGTTGTAAAAAGATCTAATTTTACAAAATCAAGATCACCTGATTTATAAGCACCATTAGTATATATAGAAACGACAGCACCACCTACAAGCACAGTGTCTATGTCGTGCTTCTTTAAATGAACTGCAACATAGTGCCATAGCTCTAGTTCAGAACAATTTCTTAGGTCAATTTTCAATTTTACCTACTACTGGTTTACCTTCTCTTCTAGGCCTTCTTCTTTGGGAGAATATCTTTTCTTTATCCTTAAGCGATAATCCATCATAATAAACTTTAATAAATTCATAGAACTTAACAGCTGCTTTAGACTTTTTATTGAAGAAATAAACTCTTGTTCGACCAACAAGCTTAGAAACGAGGATTCCTGCTTCTTCAAATCTAGCAAATTGTTTTTGAACAGCACTTAACGTCAGCTCATAGTCCTTAGCAACTGCTGAAGGATATATTTCTTCATAGTGCACAAGATGTAACATGATTTTCATAGCTATATCTGAACTTAAAACTTTATCTAACATAGGATTATTGTAATAGACTTCGACATCAGAATCAACCTCTTTTTCAGGTTATATAACCACTATAGCAGGTCAAGACATGACGTAAAATATATAACTTACTAATTTTATGTACTTAAATTTAAGTACCCAAAAAAGAGGACTTTAGGACTGTAAGCATTATGAGTTACCTAATTAAATAAGACTATAGTTATTAGAATACCTCAGGACAACGAAGAGCTCTTTGATAAGAATGTAGAGTACTCACCTATCTCAACCAAAATATATTCTTTATTATAAAGAAAGCTAGGAACTTCTCTCATTCCTAGCTTAGTTAAATATTTTTAAGTAGCTAGTGCCTAATTATCAAAGTTGTCCGGTCGACATAGTCTATCAGGAGTTGATCCTCCAGAGCATGTACCAAAATCAACTTTTCCGACTCTAAACGGGGCCTCTTCAAGCTTGATTGCAGATGTTAACTCAACCCTTCTGATGCATCCAAAGTGATTGCTATATGTAATAGCAACTCCCTCCCCAGTTATTAGTGAGAAGAGTGAGCGTCCGTCGTAGGATTCCTTAACAGAGATCTCAAATGTCTCCCCATTTTTGTGTTTGATCGTAACTATCTCCTCTTGGCTTGAGAAGGCCAAAGTAAGGTCTTTTGATTTACACTCAAATGATCTTGCATTAACGCTTAAAGTTGTAATACTTAAAATTAGTAGTAGAAATGTTTTCATTTTCGTCCTCTGTTCTATGTTTACTTGTTTATACGTACATCAGCAGATTGGAATAACTCTCTTATTTCTCCTCCCTAGCTCTAAAAAGAATATAGTTTTCATTACTAGTATCTGGATAGTTTACAAATACTTCTAATTGATATAAGTATTTACTTATATGATAAGGCAAAATGACATTAATAATTTTATAGAAATAAGTAACTTTCCAAGCTTGAGCTTGGCGGCCAAAAAGCTTGAAGTCACTCAACCGGCACTATCAGACTCTCTAAAAAGATTAGAGACTGATTTAGGGTATAAACTTTTCTATAGAACAAAGAATGGAATATCTTTAACGCCTGAAGGTAGAACGACTTTAGAGAAGGCCAAAGAAATTCAAAACCTCCTAAGCAATCTAAATGTGCAAAAGGAAAGTGATCTATTTCCAACAATAAACCTAGGTTGCCACACTACAGTTGGCTCTTACTTCTTACCAAAGTTTTTTCAATTAGCTGCCAAGGAAGTACCAAAGTACAAAGTGAAGCTAAACCATGGCCTATCAAGAAATATCCAAAGTGAAATACAGTCAGGAAAAATTGATATTGGCGTCGTTGTGAATCCATTAATGAGTCCTGATCTTATAATTAGGCCGTTACTAAGAGATACAGTCCATGTATGGAAGGCTAAGAAAATAGCAGTTCAAAATCAAGTTATTGCGGATACAAATCTATTTCAAACTCAAAGTATAATAAAAAAGTGGAAAAAAGATTTTGAAGATATTATTCACACTGATGGCCTTGAACTAATTGCAAGGATGACAGAGCAAGGATGTGGATATGGAATTATACCAGAGAGAGTAGTTAAACTGCTCAATTCTGACCTTGTAAAGGTAGCTAACACACCTAATTTTAAAGATGAGTTCTTTATTGTCTATAGGCCTGAATTTGGAAAATCGAACTATGAAAAGAAAATTCTTGAATTGATTTATAATTCAGTTTGAGAGCTTAGAACCCTAGAGTACTAAAACCTGATATATATCAATTAAATACATCTATAAATAATTTTACATCCCTTCCAAACTTTCATAGTGTTTCCAAAATTCTTTGGGAGGTCGCATGCGTTCACTTATCTTTATCCTTGGGCTGTTTTGTTCAAATCTATATGCACAAGAAAGTATGCCAGTAGCAGAAATGGTAGAGACACAATGTATGTCTTGCCATAGCGCCGACAACTATACGAATGCTCCTATGATGTCTGGACAAGAGATAGAGTTCTTAGAGTTTGAGTTATTTAACTTTAGAGACTATGTTCGTGATCATGAAATTATGAACCAAGCAATGGAAGACTTTACAGACCAAGAAGTTAAAGAGATTGCTTCATATATCTCTGGACTATCTCTGTGTGACTCTCAGGCACTAGTTGATAAGCATCCAGATGCTAATATAAAAAGAGGTCAGAAGATTTTTAACAATAGCTGCTTTGAGTGTCATAAAAAAGATACTTCAGGAATAGCACCTGTTATTCACGGTCAAAAGACTACGTATTTAGAAGATGCAGTAAAAAGTTTTCAAAGTACTTGGTATAAACCACGTCCTAGTAGATTAAATATGAGAAGTCACACTGACATGCTTAGTAATCAAGATATCAAAGACGTTGCAGCTTACTTAAATGAACAAAAACTCTGCGACTAGCAAAGAGACTTACTAGAGACAAGAGACCAAATAATTAAAAGGTCTCTTTGGTCCTCATATTTACAACAGAGTACCAATCAAATAATCAAGAATATCAAACATTTTATATACTCTAGACATTACACCACTTGTCCAAACATCAACGAACTAAAACCTTTTTTTTAAAGCGCCCCTTTTAAAATGTGTTATAAAGGCATTAATATCTGCAAGACAACACCTTCCCGAGGGGTTTGCTGTTTCACAAAAACATCCAGGCACTTTCATTTTAGATTTTATATCATCTAATATTTCTTTCTCTCTTCCTTCTTGAATAGCATCAAAGAGCTCTTGCTTAGAGTGTTTGAAACAGTAACAGATCAATCCTTCTTTATTGAACTCAACATTACTTTCTTCTTTTTTGTCACAACAGCTCACTTTGAACCTCCACAAGGTTTTTTATTATCAAATGTCCAAAAAGCCAAATAGCCCGGACTTTCTTTTATCTCCTTGATAACTTTGCAACCTGCCTCATCTGAAATTTTGATGACAGCACTCCCAATATTCTCTTTTGGTTTTGGGCTTGAATGGTCTACATTCAATATTTCTGACTCAGTAAGACCTGCTCTCTTTAATGCTTTTCTTACTCCTAGTTCACAACCTCCACAAGTCATCCCCTCAATATAGAGAGTTTTAACATTACCTAGAGAAACTAAAGATTGGTTTTGTGCCTGAGAAATAGAAGTAAGCAATATTGGAGATACCATAGACAAAACAGCAATAAATGTTCCAACAGTTAAACTAATCCTTCGAATTTTTCTCTGTTTAGAGTCAGCACACATCTTACCTTCGGAACACTCTCTTTTTTCAAGTCTATAGTTCATAATCCAACCTATTGTTATCAAAATTGTGACAACGACTAATATTATATTACGATATTCTTCCAGAAAGAGTAGTGATGAAGCACCTCCAACTCCTATTGCACCTAAGACTATAGGTCCAACACAGCAGATAGAACTAGCAACGGCCCCAATGACTCCACCGCTAGTGATCCATTTAATTAAGTTACTTCCTTTCATTTGGTCACCTTCTTCACATCAAAAGACAAGTGGCATTTTCTTTTCAATCCAGGGCCACCAGTATTTTCACAGTCACTGACAAACTTTTTTAATACTTTTTTCATATTACGAAGAGACTTCATTCTGTCATCGACCTCATTTATCTTGTCTAATGCTATATCTCTACCAGTTTTACAGTTAACTCCGCTTTCTTTTAAATTCAACAATTCTTTAATTTCACTGAGAGTAAATCCTGCTTCCTTGGCCATTAATGTAAAATTAATTCTATCAATGACTTCATCACTATATTTTCGATAACCAGCAGTCGTACGCTTAGGAGTGGAAATAATTCCTTTTTTCTCATAAAAACGAAGAGTCTCTCTATCTAGTCCTGTTAGTTCGATAATATCTTTTGTTTGCATATCATTTCCTCAAATACATTATAAACCAGGTAGTATAGTACCAGGTAAAGGATAATCTTAGAAATTTGTAACAACCATTCCAAATACAGCGCTTAGAGGGGTAAAGCTACAGCAAAAAGAAACAAACAATTAAGCTAGCTATCTAGTATCGATTTTGGTGGAGGTGGCGGGAATGAAATATACATAAAGTTTTCTAATTCTTTAGCTTTGAATACTTCACTTACGCTTAAAGTAAACGAAGTAATCTCTGTCATCTATGTAGTTATAGTTATTGATTTAAAATCTCTGTGATGGAGCTTG
>NZ_JBFGYP010000104.1:0-11475 GCF_041587335.1 Halobacteriovorax sp. | reverse complement strand
GGCTAGAATCTCTTCATTGGTATAAGAGAGGTATTCATCAGACTTCAACCCACTAAATGGAGCACCTGAATTGAATTGAGTAGAAAGACCATTACCAGAAACTGTCTTTCCATAATTACTTCCACCTGGAACTAAAGGAGAAGAGGTAGCATTCGCTTTGACTTTATCTAATGGCCTATCATCTTCATCTGGAAAATAAGCATTTTCTCCAGCTTCAACATCTTCCATAGGTTTATGATTTTCACTTGGGAAATAAGCACTCTCACCACCTTCAGTACTATCCATTGGAGAAGAAAGTTCTCCCCCAGGAATGCCTTGAGTACTACTGTCATTAGCATAACAATTGGTAGTTAAGAGTATAAAAAATATTAACTTACTTATTCTCACTAATTTCATCATTTTCGCTCTTCCATGAAAATACATCTTCTAATGCGCCCTTATGGGTTATAAAATAAATTAGGCCACCTAGAACATAGGTTCCTGTGATAACTCCAATCATTAACTGCTCATAAGTAAATATCAATGCAAGTAATAGGAAGATAATCGCTAAGACTCTCTTCTTATGTGTCTTCACCCAAGCAGCATTCTTAAATGAGTAGAATGGAACATTTGAAATCATCAAAAGTGAATAGAGAACAACATAGAAAATAGTAAAAGGTGTTAAAGATTGAATAAGTTCAAATTCAATCGCTAAAAGAACATAACCCACAAGCCCTAGAGCAGCAGTAGGAATAGGAAGTCCTTGAAAGTAATCACTACTTACTTTATCAATATTTGCATTAAATCTCGCAAGTCTTAAAGCACCACAGAGAAGATAAATAAATGAGACCACCATTCCCAGTCTTCCCATATCTTTAAAGAAACAATTATAAACTAGAAAAGACGGTGCAATCCCAAAAGATACAACATCACTAATAGAGTCAAATTGTTCTCCAAATTGAGACTGAGTTCCAGTCATTCTTGCAACTCTCCCATCTACGGAATCAAAAATCGCTCCCAAAAGTAAGATCATACTCGCATTATAAAATTGTCCATTCCAAGACATAATTACTGAAGCAAAACCACAGGCCATATTCAATGCTGTAAAAGTATTTGGTAAGAAGAACGCTAACCTTTTAGGTTGATCAATCATATTATTTTTTCCTCAATATCAGTAGGAATACCGGCCAAAATCCCCTGTCCGGCAACTACTTCATCTTTTTCATTAATTAATACTTCCAATGCTGATGGGATGTATACTTTTACTTCTCCACCCATTGGAAGGAAACCAAAGTTTACCTTCTGCTTCCCTCTGTCACCAGGGAGAACTATTATCTGTGGGGCAAGTCTTAAAATATTTTGCCCAACTGCCAGACCTATATCCAATCCACTTTTTAATCTAAATTTTACAAGGTGATCAACACACGCCTCACAGCTCGCTTGAACTTGATGAATTTCAGACTTGGCCGGAAAGAATAAACCAAACTCTTTCCAAAAAGGAACTTGAATTTGAACACAGGTCATATCTGTTCCAAAAAATTCATGTGTAATATTTTTTTCGATTTTATAAACTCTTCCATTAACTGGAGAAACAATAACATTGTCATTAGAGTCAGTTCTAAAGTCTTGTTTTTGTTTTCTGAAAATTCCAAATGTTATCGCAAAGGTAATGACTGTTACCAGTAGACCAACCACTCCAAAGAGAAGCATTAAAAGTAGTGCTACAAAAGAAATGAAGAAATATATCCATCTAGGTAAGTAAGTTAGTCCCATACTATAAATCTATCAACAAATTGCGCCGATGTCATTTATTGCTTACGTGGAACTCATTTTCTAAAGATCTGTAATAAAAGGGTTTTTCACGAAGACAACTCTCTGCAGCATGAGCAAATAATTGACCTTCACTCTCTTTAATTAAATGAGAGCTGAAGTTATTAATATTCTCGAAGATTCCCTCAAAGTGAGTCCAAAACTCTCCCAGCTCATCTCGTAAACTCTCTTGTAACGACTCAAGTTCATCTTGAGCATGCAAGGATTTCTTAACTTCACTTCCTCTCCACTCATATAGAAATATCTCATTCTTAAAGGCCTTTGAGACCCAAGCACCTTTTTCAACCCCTAAAATTTTAGGAACGCTAAAGTGATAGAAAGAATATATAGGGATATTTTGCCACTCTAAAACTTGAGAAATTCCTTCCGAAATCCTCATACCAGTATACGAACCAGGACCTGCAACTTGAAAGAGGCCTTTTACGTCTCTCACCTTAAGTCCTCTAGGTTCTAGTAAGTTGTATATATGTGAATGAATTGAAGCTGAACTTTTCTTATCCTGCGTCTCAATAAGCTCCAACCATTTGAAACCTTCATCTAAAAGACCTAAAACCAAATGGTCGGATGTATCAATAAATAAGTATGCCATTAAAAGAATCTCACCACGTCGTTAAAAATAGCCCCAATCATTAGCATCAGAAGCATAGATAGGCCAAACTGTTGTGCGATTTCCATTTTTCTTCTAGAGACTGGTCCTCTATTTATAAATTCAAGGATAAGAAACATAATATGCCCACCGTCTAAAACAGGGATAGGGAAAAGGTTTATTACACCAAGATTTACAGAAATTAGGGCCATTAACTGGAAGAAATACGATAAACTTGTTTGAAATGAGTCAGAAGCAACTTTTCCAATTGCTAGAGGTCCACCAATATTCTTAAGTGAAACTTCTCCAACAATTAACTTCTTAAACGAGCCCACTGTTTTAACGATAGTGTCCCAAGTTCTTGTGAATGCTCCTGTAAATGATCCTACAAAACCCTTTGAAGGAGTATCTACAAACTTCATCCCCTGAAATGCACCGTTTGAGTAAACACCAATTAATTTTACTTCCTTATCTCCTTGCTTCTTAACATCTGGAGTAAGTGAAACATTTCTTATCTCACCTTTAGATAAGATATCTACCTGAACAACATCTGTTTCAGTTTTCTGAAGTGCAGATCTAAGAATATCAAAGCTATAAATATCTTTTCCATTAAGTCCTAAGATAATATCTCCACCAATAATTCCAGATTTTTCAGCTGGAGACTTCATAGAGATACTTTTTACGAACATATCATTTGGATAGAGTTTTGCTTCTCTCATAGTCTTAAAGAATGACTCATTTCCATTTGCGCCAACTTTTACTTCAGCAACATACGGTCTTTCTTCTTCAATTTTTACAGCACCAAGATCAGTATCTTCACTTAATTTAAATAGATATATTGGTTGGTTTTCTGCATGGTCAGCAAGCTCATCTAGAGACTCTGACCAGTTAACAGAGTCTTTACTCAAAGAAAGAGCAAAGATATCACCATTAAACGAGGTCATTACAGGTCTTCTTAAGAACGGAGGATAATTAACCATTTCTTCAAAGAACTCTTCGCCAGTCATCCCAATTTTTACAGTTTTAAGTTCTCCAAATCTCTCAACAGTAAGAGTTTTCACTCCACCATCCATCAAAACAACGTCAGAAGGATTGGAGACAGATTCTCCATTAACTTCCTTGAGGATATCACCGGTCTTTATACCAAAGCTTGCAAACTTAGAATCATTTGCAACTAGTCCCATTTTCAACTCAGGCATCTTTTCTCCGCCAATAAGTAGAGAGAAAAAGATTACATAGGCCATGATAAAGTTTGCCAGTGGTCCACCAAAAACAATCCAAAATCTTGCCCACTTACTCTTGTGGGTAAAGCTATACTTGCGCTCCTCTTCAGGAATGGCATCTCCATTAAATGGATCATCTCCGTACATCTTCACGTAACCACCAAGAGGAATTAAAGATACGGCATATTCAGTATCGCCTTTTTTAAATTTAAATAATTTAGGACCAAATCCAATTGAAAAGACTTGGACTCTTACTCCAAATAAGCGAGCAAAAAGAAAATGACCTAGCTCATGAAAGAAAACTAAAGGCCCAAGAAACAAAATAAATATTAAAACTTTTTCTATCATTTTTTACCTATCCAAAATAAAAATACTTGATTGCCACTGCATAGAATGGAGTCAAAAACATTAGACTATCTATTCTATCATAAACTCCACCGTGACCAGGAATAAGAGCAGAACTGTCCTTAATCTCACACTGCCTCTTAAGTTTAGACTGAATAAGGTCTCCCACCTGTGACATTAGCCCTAAAAAGGCAAAGAATATAAATAGTTTTACTTCCATTTTTCCAAATAAGAAGTGGAATGCTATCCCTCCAACAAATGCTGAAGTTAATGCACCTCCAATAACGCCTTCAATTGTTTTATTAGGACTCACACTTGGCCAAAGCTTATGCTTTCCAAAGTTCTTTCCAAAGAACCATGCACCAGTGTCCATACCAAAATTTACCAATAGAAGAACAACTACAAGAGATATCCACTTATCGAACTGAAATAATGAAGCCAGAGACATAAGTGGTAATAAAATGAGAAGTGCTGATACGAATGAGTACTTTTCGATTTTTTTAATTATAAAGTTTGATTCCATTGGAATATAAAATAGATATATCAACAGTAATAGATTCTGAACCAGACCTGCATTTACGAACACATCTAGAAAATGTGGGCTATGGTCTAAAAAGTTGAAATAAATAAAAGGGAGAATAAGAGAGAAGAAAGATATTAAGTAATTAATACTTTTTCTTGATCCCTTAAAGAAGTTTACAAATAGCTCATCAATACTAATGACACCGACAACTAAAATAAAAGATAGAGCTGACTTTGTACCAAAATATAAACAAACACTTACGATCAATGCCATTACTATGGCCGAAGCAATTCTTTTTTGAGTATTAGACATGTGAATGCACCTTAGAGGTTAGTAATAGTTTCCTTATTCTCTACTGCCATCAACTTTGATGACTCTAGATCGGAAGAACAAATATTACCAAATCTTCTCTCACGCTTTGAAACAAATTCAACAATCTTCTTAAACTCTACTCTCGTAAAGTCTGGCCACTTTGTTTCAGTGAAATAAAGTTCTGCATAAGCAGACTGCCATAATAGAAAATTAGAAATTCTTTGATCCCCACCTGTTCTGATCAAAAGATCAACGTCACCAAGCTGAGGCATGAGTAAGTATGATTGGAGGAGCTCTTCCGTTAACTCCTTACCTGGGTTTTCTTTGATAAACTTATTTGTAGCCTGAACAATTTCATCGCGCCCACCATAACCAAAAGCGAACGTTAACATTAATCCAGTATTACTTTGGGACTCTCCCTCTAGGCTCGCGATAAGACTCTTTGTCTTCTCAGGTAACTTAGAAGTATCTCCCATTACTTTAAATTGAATATTATTTTTTAAAATTCTACTTCTTTCTTTAAGAAGAAACTTCTTAAGAAGCTTAAAAAGAACTGTAACTTCCCCAACGGGTCTACTCCAATTCTCAGTAGAAAAAGCATAAAGAGTTAAAGCCTTTACACCTAACTCATCTGCCTCTTCTACTATTTTTGAAACTATTCTAGATCCACGAATATGACCCCAAATACGCTCATGTGAACGACTCTGGGCCCAACGCCCATTCCCGTCCATAATAATAGCAATATGTTTAAGGTTCATTTCAGTCATCTTATATTGAAAGTAGCTCTTTTTCTTTTGCTTCAATTATAACATCTACTTCAGCAACATACTTATCAGTAATTGTCTGAATTTCTGCTTGAAACTTTTTAGAGTCGTCTTCTGAAATCTCTTTTGCTTTTTCAGCTTTCTTTACAACTTCATTTTGATCACGACGTGAATTTCTGATACCAATTTTCGCATCTTCACCACTTTTCTTGATTTCTTTAACTTGTTCCTTTCTTCTCTCTTCAGTTAGAGCTGGAAATGGAATTCTAATTAAGTTTCCATCATTAGAAGGAGTAAGACCTAAGTTTGCTCCAAGGATAGCTTTCTCAATTGCAGCAATCATTGTTTTATCAAACGGTTGAATCTGAAGAAGTCTTGCTTCAGGAGTACTTATTTGACCAACTTGAGCTACAGCTGTTGGAGAGCCATAGTAATCAACAGAAACACCATCTAAAACACTAGCAGAAGCTCTACCAGTACGTACTTTAGTTAATTGATGCTTTAAAGAATCAATTGATTTAGTCATTTGTGTATTTAATGTAGGCTTAATTTCATCCATCATATTTATAATCTCCGTTTAATTCTTAACAGTTGTACCTATCTGGTCACCAATCACTGCTTTTTGAACATTGCCTTTTTCAAACATATTAAAGACAATTATCTCAATTTCATTATCCATACACAATGAAATAGCAGCAGAATCCATAACCTTTATACCTTTATTTAGTACATCAATATACTTTAATTCATCAAATTTTACAGCGTCACCATGAATCATAGGATCTTTGTCATAAATTCCATCAACCTTAGTTGCTTTCATTATAACGTCAGCATCAATTTCATTTGCTCTTAGTGCTGCTGCAGTGTCAGTAGTAAAATAAGGATTACCTGTACCCGCTGCAAATATTATAACTCTTTTCTTCTCTAAATGTCTCACAGCACGGCGGCGAATATATGGCTCCGCAATCTCGGCCATTTCAATAGCAGACATCACTCTTGTACTAATCTCTTTTCTTTCAAGGCAATCTTGTAAGGCCAAAGAATTAATAACTGTTGCCAACATTCCCATGTGGTCAGAAGTTGTTCTATCCATACCTTTTGTTGCACCTGCAACTCCTCTATGAATATTTCCACCACCAACAACTAGAGCAACTTCAACTCCCATTAGGTGTAGATTTTTAACCTCATCACAAATTTGGTTTAGAACATCATTACAAACGCCACCATTTTTATCACCAGCGAGAGCTTCCCCAGATAATTTCAAAAGAATTCTATTATATTTCACTCATTCTCCAAAGGTTTAGAAGTAGGTCAAAAAAAAGGGGACAATTGAAGTCCCCTTTATATTTTTTAAATTTTGTACGACTTATTGTCCACTTGTCATTTTTGCAACTTCATCAGCAAGGTTATCTTCTTTCTTTTCGATACCTTCACCAAGATTTAGCTTATGGAATGATTTAATAGAGATCGTTCCACCTACTTTAGATGCTGTTTCAGCAACAAGTTTCTTAATTGTTAAATCAGGGTTTTTGATAAATGGTTGCTCAAGAAGACAAACTTCTTTTGCTAATTTACCAAGCTTACCAAGAACGATTTTTTCAATCATTTCAGCAGGCTTTCCTTCTTCTTTTAACTGAGCTCTATAAACATCAGCTTCTCTAAGTTTAAAATCTTCGTCAATGTCGTCTCCACTTAAGAAAGTTGGAGCAGCAGCAGCAACGTGCATAGAGATATCTTTTGCAAGTTCTAGAACTTCAGCAGAATCAGCTTTATCAGTATCAAGATCAACGATTACACCAATCTTTCCACCGTGATTATAAGAACCAATTAGACCTGAAGTTGAAAGAGCTACTAATCTTCTAGCGTCTACTTTCTCACCACATTTCATAGTAAGTTCATTTATTTCTGCTTCTTTAGCTGACTTAAGTTCGTCAACTGAACTAGCTTTATTTGAAAGAGCGTACTCTGCCATACTCTTTGCAAAACCTTGGAAATCGTCACCTTTTGAAACAAAGTCAGTTTCACAGTTAACTTCAAGGATTACACCGTTATTACCTTCAACTAGAGTTACAACCACACCTTCAGCAGCTACACGGCTTGCTTTCTTAGCGGCCTTAGCTAAACCTTTTGTTCTTAGGTAATCAACAGCTGCTTCTAAGTCACCATTAACTTCAGTTAATGCTTTCTTACAGTCCATCATACCTGCACCAGTTTTTTCTCTTAGCTCTTTTACATCTTTTGCAGAAATTGCCATTTTTATTCCTCGCTAATATTTAATTATAAATTAATTATTCTTCACCCTTAAGGTCGATATCATTTTCGTACTTAGAAATGATTTCTTTCTCAAGGTTAGTGTCTCTAGCTGTCTTAGTATCTTTAGAAAGCTTTCCAGTTTTCTTAGCTTGACCAAGACCTTCGTTTACTGCACCAGCAAAGTACTCTGCAAATAAAGAAACAGACTTGATTGCATCATCGTTACCTGGAACAACATAATCAATTCCATCTGGGCTACAGTTAGTATCTGTAATTGCAACTACAGGAATACCTAGTACGTTTGCTTCTTGAACAGCAATTCTCTCAGAGTTAGGATCTACAACAAATAGAGCACCTGGGATTTTTCTCATATCTTTGATACCACCAAGGTTTTTCTCTAACTTGATAACATCTTTTTCAATCTTAGATCTTTCTTTCTTAGTTAAAAGTCCGAAGTCTCCAGTTTCTTTCATTTTTTCAACTTTTCTTAGCTTATCAACTGAAAGAGTAATTGTTTTATAGTTAGTAAGCATTCCACCTAACCATCTGTAAGTTACGTGATTAGCTCCACAGCTGATTGCTGCATTTCTTACTGTTTCAGAAGCTTGTCTCTTAGTTCCTACGAAAAGAACTGGCTTACCTTCAGAAGAAACTTTTTTAAGGAAGTCATATGCTTTTTTTGCTGCAGGAATAGTTTTTCCAAGGTCAACAATATAGATACCGTTTCTTTCACCAAAAACATATTTCTTCATTTTTGGGTTCCACTTATGAGTCTGGTGACCAAAGTGTGCTCCGGCAGATAATAATTCTTCGATTTTTAATTCATTAGACATGTATGCTCCTAGGTTGGTTAGTCTAATCCCTCTAGCTACCAGTTGGTAGACCTTCCCGAGAGGGAATGTTTATTTTGCATGATTGCAATTTAGTGATTTTAAATAACATAGAGATCATAATGCTTCAAGGTGTAAATGACCACCTAAAAGCATTATTTGCTTAGTAATTTTTGACTTTTATAGACTATCTGACGCAGCAAGTACTTTACGTGGCTTAGACCCTTGGGCCGGACCAACAATCCCCTTACCTTCCATCTCTTCTATTAAGTTAGCTGCTCTATTATAACCAATACGTAATCTTCTCTGAAGCATGGAAGCTGAAGCTGATCTCGACTCCATTACAACCTTAAGCGCCTGGTTATACATATCATCATCAGAACTAGTACTATCTGGAGATACAACATGTGAGCCGTAAGTATACTCATCAGTTTCTACCTCACCACCATTCTCAAGAAATTCTATTGCATTCTCATTAAATTCTTGAGGGAGTTTACTTAACTCTTCAGTCAGGACTTCAATCTCAGCCTCATCTACAAAAGAAGAGTGAACACGTGTCATTTCAACACCTCTCTTATAGAGCATGTCACCTTTTCCTAGCAACTTCTCAGCACCCATTTTATCTAAAATAGTTCTCGAATCTGTAGACGACGTCACTCTGAACGAAACTCTTGTTGGAAAGTTTGATTTAATAACACCTGTAATTACATCAACAGACGGTCTCTGTGTTGCTAAAACAAGGTGAACACCTGCTGCTCTGGCCTTGGCAGCTAATCTAGAGATGTTCATTTCAATTTCTTTTCCGGCCTTAGTAAGGATTAAATCCGCAAACTCATCAACCACAATAACTAGACAAGGTAACTCATACTCATCAGCTCCTGAGTCTTCATAATAATGGTGAATCTTTGCAATTAAAGCTGGATCAGCAGTTTTTAATTTTTCATTAAAGCCTGCAATATTTCTAACTCCAAACTCTTTAAGTATAGAGTACCTACGGTCCATTTCTTGAACGGCCCAAAGTAGCGCGATAGATGCAGTCTTTGCATCTGTTACCACTGGCATAACTAGGTGAGGAAGCTTTTGATAAACAGCAAGTTCTAACTGCTTTGGATCAATAAGAATAAGCTTCATCTGCCTAGGAGATTTTTTAACTAATAATGAAACAAGAAGTGAGTTAATGAAAACTGACTTACCTGCACCTGTTGCCCCGGCCACTAACATGTGTGGCATAGCTGCTAAATCAACAACAAATGTATCCCCAAATGCGTCTTTTCCCATAGCAACTGGTAACATTGTTCTAGAATCTTTGAAGTCTTGAGAATCAAGCACTTCATCTAAGTATATAATTTCTCTTGGATTTCTAGGAACTTCAATACCAATAGTTGTTCTTCCCTTCATAGGATAAACAATTCTAATAGGTGCCCCGTATAGTGCCATTGATAAATCTTCAGTAACACCTGTAACTTTTGATACCTTAATACCTGAGCCAAGTTCAAGTTCAAAAGTATCAACAACTGGACCTTTCAAAACATTAATAATCACACCATCAATTTTAAACTCACCAAGCTTCTCTTCGATAATGTCTGTAATTTCATCAAAGTACTTATCATCAGGGTGACTAACGCGCTTAATTTCTTTCTTTTTAGAAATTGTTTTTACTAAAGAATAATATCTACTTTCTTCTTCTGTTCCAGCATTAGAGTTCTTTAATTTTGAAGCTCCTATAGAAGAGGCCATACGAACAACACCTCCACCTGGAGCTGTTTTATCTTCATTTATAACAGAATTACTAATAGGAGTTTGAGTAGATTCATCTTTCTCTATTGGTTGAACATCCTCGACTTCATCATTCCCAGTCATGGACTTTTTAAAGAAAGAAGAGATGGATGAGGACTTATCTTCTTTAGTTTCTTTAGTTTCTTCAACAGAAGCAGATGGACCAGATTGCTCCATTCTTTGTGCAAAAGCAGGCTTTTCATCAGACTTATTAGTTTCGCCCTTTAAAAGTAAAGGAACCTTAGTCTTAACTTTTGAAACAAAATCATCACCCTTATTTTGTATTTTATGGTTAATTTCTGATGGAGAAATTTGTGCTGAAGCTCTAGCGACCTTTGAAGGAGCATTTTTCAAGAAATCTGCGATAGAAAAAATACTATCTTTGAAAGATTCTCTAAATGATCCGGCCAAAAAGCCAACAAGACAAAACATAGTACATAGAAATATCATCATTCCAGAGAAGTTATTCTCTAAAACATAGAATATCCCGGCTCCTAAGAAACTAGGATAAATAAGATATGTAAAAAACAAGAAAGTACCAAAGAGTGTAAAAGCATTGAAGCTATCTAGCATTGAATCTCTCTTAGAGAAAACAAATGTATATAGTAATGCAAAAAAGAAGAAAGGAAGAAATATCCAAGGACCAGTATAATATCCAACCAGTGCCACAAAAGTTGTTAAGTAATAACTAAAGTAATTAACATCATTTGTACCTGAAGATATTAAGAAGAAATTATCTGGCAAAACATCAGAAAAGTAATACGCGTAGAAGGCGATTAGAGTTAAAAAGAATAGTCCTATCAATTGTATTTTCAGTATTTTAGATATCATATGGTTATTGTATCGTGTTAGAGATTGCTCTAAAAGAAAAAAAAGTCGTTAATTCTTAATAAAGAATAGTTTTAAAAGATTAAATAATCTGAATTTTAGGCAAAAAAAAAGCTCATCCGAAGATGAGCTTTTTTAAAATAATGGGTGCATCGTGCTAGCCTCACACCAAGTCCCCCTGGCACTACTTTCGCCGCTGACGAGCTTGACTTCTGAGTTCGGGATG
>NZ_JBFGYP010000103.1:0-11486 GCF_041587335.1 Halobacteriovorax sp. | reverse complement strand
CTCACCACCTGGTTGATACTGAAGACCTTGAATTTCGTTAGAAGTCATTTGACTAATTTTTTTAGAACTAATTAAATAAGTTAGCCATCTAACAAAGTCACTATTAACAGACTTGTTTAAAATGGCCTCTTCATAAATAATTTCATGAAGAATTATCCCTGCCCTAGTTGTGTCACTAGTTAGAGGGTGGTTATAAAGATCTTTAACGAAGAAGAACTTCTTTTGACCTTCAACATGTTCTTTTGATTGAACTGCAAACCTAACAATCTGACACTCATCACCTTCTTCGTTAAACTGAGGAACGAAAGGAATGTTCATATCGTATACAGGTGAGAGCTTCCCATCTTTTGAATCAATAAGGTAAGTATCAATATTAGAATGTAGCCAAAGAGCTCTATTCTTTAATTTCGTTGTTAAACGTGGATATTCTTTTTCAAGTGTAGATAATGCATTAACAATTTTTTCTTCAACACTATCCCCTGCAAGATTTATTTCTTTAACTAGAGAATTATCTTTACGAATACCTTCATAATAATCGAGTAGCGACACTTCAGCCAACTTACCGTTCTTTGAAAAACAAACAACACTATTTCCGCCTCCACCACTCGAGAATCCACCACCAGACCTTAAGCGTGGATCTCTTAGAAGCTCTTGAAAAGTATCTAAACTTTGCCTTTGTTCTAATTGCTCTGGTAGAGAGAGTTCTTCTTCAATCAAAAGAAGACTTCTCTCAGAGTTTGTACTCTCACTTTCAGTTGAAGTAAGAGTAGTGTCATCCTCTACTGAGTTGTTACCCAAGCTATTTAAAGAACTTAGAATGAAAAATGTCATAACAATTATTCTTGTAATATTCATTTATTCCTCGCTAGGATTTATTCTGTTTGTGCGTCTCTAAGTACATCAATTTCAAAGTAAACTTTTCTTTGGTCAATCAACTCTTCTAGTGCCATTACTGCATTTAACATGTATTTAAGTTTAGGTCTTACAAGGTTTCTAAGGTCAAGCTTAGCTTCCATTAAATTCTGTAGCTCAATCTGCCATGCCGAATCATTCCACTTATTCATAAATCCATGGATATTTTGTGCGACAACCATATCACCACCGTCATTAGCGTTAACCATAACAATTAATTTTTTAATCTCAGTAGATAGATCGTTATAAGTTGAGTAGTTATTAAAACCAACTTCTAACTTAAGTAGCATGATCTGTTTAATTTCATAATGGAGAAGCTCAAAGATTGCTCCAGTTGTTTTAGAAACATTACCAGCAAGTGTATCATTCCAACCATAGACAGTTCTAACTTCATCTCTAAACTTTCTAATATTAGCAATATTTCGTACAACACTTGGAACATCTTCATATGCCCAAAGAACATCTGAAATAATCATTCCAAAAGAAACAACTCTTCTCATTCCTTCTTGAACTCTCCAGTCAAGAACAGAGTAGTCTTTCTTATCTTCAAGTATTAACATCGCATCATCTAGGCTTACTAAAAATCTCTCAAAATGGTCAACATTCCTATCAGATTTTGACATACTTTTTTGAAATGTAAGTGTCTCTCTCTTAATCATTTTTAATGCATTCTTTAGAGGACCTTTTGCATGTTGGTAATAGCTATTAAAGTTTGTCATTGCACCAGAGACAGTAATTGTCTTCAAAGTTATTATTTCATCATCTATAAGAGTTAATCTTTTCTTATTGTCTATACTTTGCACTTTTTTACCTCTTGAATCAAAGTCTAAAGTACTTCCATTCACGACTTTAAAAGTGCTATAGCCTGAATTAAACTCAACGATAGGCAAGTTAGATGTGATAGAAACTGACCCATTTAAATCCTCTCCACCACAATCATATTTATAGCAAAAGGCAATTGTATCTTTAAAACTTTTATAAATGTAATAAGAATGTGGGTTAGTACGCGTGATCTTTAAATCTAAAATATCTCTGTATTTTATATTTATTTCATCTTTACATTCGAGGCTATGAGCACATAGACCAACTATATCGATTTCCATACCTTTTTCAGTCTGTACAACAAATTCTAAAAAAACTTCTTCGCTTAACTCATTTGCAAAAGAATTCTTTGAATAAAAGCTCATACAAAGCGCTAGCATTAGTATATATTTCATGATGACTCCTAAATTATAATTATTAAATATTAATATCGAATCTTATCTTTATCGATATTTATGTAAAGTATTCCTAAGGTGTATTATAAATAGACACTTAGTTCCTGTATTTCAGAATCAAGATTTCGAGACTTTACGTCATATGCTTCAAGGATATCTTCTTTAATTTGCATAAGATCTCTTACATTTGTCATATCTTGTCTTCTACTTGCGTTATCAAGTAGCTCATCTTCTTTATCTGCAATAACTTTCGCTAATTTAAGGGCATAGTATGCAGCTTTAACATCACCTTCACCTGAAACAGCAGCTACTGCATCATACTTAATAGCTAGAACTTGAAGTGGTTTTAGGAAGTTATTCCAAAGGTCATCTCCAGAAAGAAGTGATCTTTCTGCCATTTCAGATACAATAGACTGAACGTCAGTTCCCCACCCCTCTACGCCGTATCCACGAAAAGAATGACTATCACGGCTAGAAGTTTGTCCCTCAGTAAATATTTTCATATCTAAAATTCTTGAACATGTTTCTTCAAACTTTAGTGTAATATTTGATACAGACTGTCTTACACGAAATGTATAATCTGGATCATAACCTGGAACTCCAATATTATGAATTAGGTTTCCGTCAGCATAAACTTTAATGAAACCGTCTCTAGAAATTCCTTCTGCACTTACAAGAATTTTCTCTACAAACTCTCCATCTAAATTATATGAAAGCGTATCTCCAACACAGTATCTACCTGTGTAACCTTCACTTCTTAGGTCAAAAACATTCGCCGAAACATTTAGTGTAAAAAGAGTAAGTGCAATTGTTAGTAGTATATTTTTCATGTGATCTCCGTTTTTATTAATTAATTCTTATAAGTATATTTTT
Source organism: Halobacteriovorax sp. (assembly GCF_041587335.1). GTDB lineage: Bacteria > Bdellovibrionota > Bacteriovoracia > Bacteriovoracales > Bacteriovoracaceae > Halobacteriovorax. The sequence continues at coordinate 8,484 of NZ_JBFGYP010000103.1, read as the reverse complement.
AAAAAATGTTTATTCTTTATATTCTAATCAAAGTCGTATCCTTCTAAGATGTCTTCTCTAACAGTTAATAGATCAATAAGAAGTCTATCGGCCTGAAAACTAAACATAAGATTATCGTTATTTAAAAGGATGACTTCTGCCTGATCAATAATCTTCACAAGCTCTTTTGCTTTTCTTAAAGTCTTTAATGATTGTCCCTGCCTAACTCTTTCACTTGCAGCTAACTTCATTGCTGCCTTCTTCATATTTTTAAACATTTCACTATCAGCAGATGAAGAGATATCGTAGAGGTGATCTAATTCAAAAAGAATGGCCAATGTTTCCTCTCCCCATACAGAGATATTAAACTTTGATGATTGACGAAAAGATCCTGAACGGTAAGAACGGTAACCAGAGTTTCCAGTATAAATCTTAAAGCTGTCTATTTTAAATTTTGAACCTTCTGTTGCGTAAACTGTTAATTGAGATACAAGACCTTTTACAATAACTGGGTAAATAGGATCTCTACCTGGAACGCCAAGAGTTGCAATCTCATCTCCATCAGCGAAAACTTTTCCAAATGAGTATGCTCTTTGCTTTCCTGTAGCAGAAAGTAAAATAGACTCAACATATGTAGGTCTATCGAAATTAACGACTACAGACTTTCCATCTTTTAATGTCTTAAGAAAGTGTCTCTTAGACTGACCGTTGAATCCGTCCTTTAAATCAATTACTCCTGCAAAAGAAGTAGTCGTAATAAGTAGTAGTGCTAGTATTAGCTTTTTCATATTTTCTCCAAGGTTATTTGTTTCAGTGAGAGAGTTTTATATGAAAATATGACGCACAAACACATAAACTTAATTAATAAATACGGTTTTATGCTATACTCAAATTAACTAAAGATCATAACAGGCTGATATTTATGAACTTATACGACTATATCGATTATAAAAAATTTATTAGAGACTATATAAAAAATTTACCCTACTCAGGTAGAGGCTTTAAGGCGAAAATAGCAAACGAGCTTAGGATACACACTGCTTATGTATCACAAGTACTTAATAAAACAGCAAATTTCACCTTAGAGCAATCTATCGAACTAAGCTCTCTACTAAATTTAACGAATAGTGAAAAAGAATTTTTTCTTTTATTAGTTCAAAAAGAAAGGGCAGGATCTAAGAATTTAGAGTCTTATTTCATTAATCAAATGAATGCGTTCGTAGATGAACAGAGAAAACTCAAGAATAGACTAGAAGCAAAGGGCGAGATTAATCAAGTCGATCAACAAATATACTACTCGAGCTGGCACTTTATGGCGGTGCATGCTCTCATAAGTACAAAGAAGTTTCACACCCCACAAGAGATTGCACAACAACTCAATATTCCTATTTCTAAAGCGAGAGAGACAATCGAATTTCTCTTGAATGCAGCGATCATAGTAAAAGAAGGAAATTCATTTGAATTGGGCTCTAGAGATATCCACCTCTCAAGTGATAGCCCAATGATAAGTAAGCACCACACCAACTGGAGAATGAAGGCCATCTCTAGTTTAGACGCAAGCTCTGAAGAAGATAATAACTCCTTTGAAGATATGCACTACTCAGGTGTTATAAGTGTTACAGAGAAGGACGCGCAGGCCATCAGAGAAATACTAATCAAGTCCATCCAGAGCTCAAGAAAAGTAATTGGTGAGTCAGAGCCTGAAGATGTTTACTGCTATACTCTGGATATGTTTAAACTCTAAATAAAAATATGCAGCAAGTAGTACACAGAAAACTTGCTGCTTAAAATTTGATAAAAGCTAGTTCATTTTGGGATCAGATCTCTTAACAGCTTTACCATCAGCGAAGTTTGCAACTTCAGTAATGATTGCACCTTCATCTCCCGCCTTTTGCCAGTGTGGCGTTAGAACTTGTTTAAGGTTAATGTAATCCCCACGCTCGGCCACTTCAATATTTCTTGCGGACACCTTACCGTCCCAGTGAATCTTAGGAATTTTTAATTCTGGATAGTCTTTCATATTATCCTTTCCTACACCGGCGATATAACTCTTTCCCCATCTAACAAGCCAACCCTCTCTCTTAGCTGCTGTAGTCTCACCGTCAACATGCCAGTGTTCAGCAAGCATTTGATTTGGAAGTAAGAATATATCTAAAAGCATATATAGATTCTTTTGGTTGTTCTCATACATTAGACCTGAAAGACCAACATTTAAAAAGTTTCCACTATTGTAATCCATAACAAATATCTTCTCTCTGATACCTTCAAACATAGGGTAGCCATGGTAGTTTAGAACAGCAATGATAGCGTCCTTGGCCTTCTCTGGGAGGAACTTTCCTTTAGAATCATAGAAGTCACTATTTTTAAATTTAATAGAGTCCAGGCACTCTATGGACCTTTCAATCCTGCTAGTACATACATTTTTTGCATGGGCCGAACTAAAGATCATAACTACAGTAATAAAAACTAATTTAATAATTTTCAAGATTATCTCCTAATTGATTTACGATAAAAGAATTAAAATAAATACAGATATCAATAACAATAAATTAAGAGACAATCAGGACAACTGTCCTATTAGACAATGGTAGAACTAAGTTTTTTTAATATAAGATTTATAAAATGAAAGGGTCTTTTCACAGACCCTACTCTATTGAACTATGCGACTTCAAAACTTTCATTAGAAGAGGCTTCATTAGAAACTTCCTTAAAACCTTTTATAGGCTCTGCTGTAAATCCTAGTAATGGAAAAAAGAGCATCGGTAAAAATATAAGTCCTAGCGTATATCCTACTCCCTTTCCATATCTCTGAGCTATATCGTTATATACTATAAAACTAAATACAATATTTACGATTGGAACAAAGAAGAGAAACCCCATGAACCATTCTCTATTAGCAACCTTACATAGAAAGAAGAGATTAACAAAAGGGATAAAAGCTAAAAAGCCTGGTATACCTGCTTTTGAGAAGACTTTCCAAATTCCGGCCATAGGTGCAATAACAAAAGCTGCAAATAATACTAATAAAACAATTCCTTCCACTACATTCTCCTTATAATATTTATGGTTAATGTAGATATCGGAGGTCGTTTAAAAAAATACACATAAGATTTCTTACTAATTAAATCTATTGAACAATTCTTACTTTTATAAATTTAATTATCTAGACTTTGATAGGGGGCCTCAACTGGTCTCAATTTGTAGTAAGCACCAAGACACGAAACTATTATAGTAGCTCCAATTACGAACTTTAAGAGTAATTTAAGTGCATCTTCAGAGTCCATTTCGTCCTTATATGAGTTATTGATTAAAATTGTATATATAGATAGAAGTTTAAGTGAACTCCGTCTTATTAACAATCTGTATATAGAGGATGGATAGACAAAAGTGTAAACAATTTACATATACCAGAATCGCATTGTCTAAATTTTAAACACTAACCAAAGTGTAGACACCTTTCGCGTTATATTTACTACTATATTCAGATACTTAGTCTCTATACATTAAGACAAAAGTTGGAATCATTCTTGCTTATATATAGCTATATAAAATAAATACAACGCCTTGCGCATAATAGCCCATCGTGTTAGAAAATCTTATTCAAAGTATTAGAGAAGGTTAATATGACAAAATATTCGAAGACATTATTAATGATGGCCCAGGGGATCTTATTAGTTTCACTGCCAGCTATTGCTAATGATTCAGAGAATACTACAGCTCAAGCTAAGAATACTTCAGTACAACTAAGTTTTGGACTAGGTGGACTTAAGGCAGATAGCTCATTAAATAAAGCATCAGTTATGGGTGTAAATATTGGAGCAAAGGCGAATCATAAAATTACTGACTCTTTAGCTGTGGATATAGCTGGTGGGATGAATGTTCAAACAGGTTCAAGCACAACTGCAAGAGATAACAATATTTATAAGCCTGGTAACAGCAACTACTTGAAAGAAGCAAAATTAACTTACACTCCGCTAAGCATATTAGACCTTCAAGCAGGTGTAATCAATCAAAGCGTATTAGATGCCCCACTTCTAGTTGGGAATAAGGGATTTATTGCTGCTAAAGAAGGGTTTAAGTATAAAGTTTTAGATACAAAGATTAGTGTGTTTGCAATGCAGGCCATTCCAAACAATAGAAATCTTTCTCAAAGAATTGATGTTGAAGAAGATGGAGATCCAAGATTCTTTACTGAAACTGTAAAAGTTGAACAAGAGCTATTTGTAGGAACATTCGAATTAGGTCTTACTCACTTTGCTTTTAGCGATATATCAAATGCTGTTGCTTACGAATCAATTTTACTAGGTAACACTGGCTCACCTATTGATAATGGAAATGGTGTTCTTACTAATGAATATCAAGGTTGGCATATTGCAGCTGGATATTCTGCAAATATTAACGAAAGTATTAACTTAACTACGAAGTTTAACCACCTAAGCAATACTGCTGCTGATGCAGACAATACAGGTTACATTGCGGCCTTAGGATTAAACTACACAAATAATGAAAAAAACTATTCAGTAGAAATCGCAAATTTTAAAATTGAATCAGATGCAGCGATTGCATACTACAACTCATCGAAGTACGGACTTGCTAATAAGCAAGGAAATAAGTTGAAGTTAGCTTATAACAATACTGAGTCTAAACTTGGTGCTTCAACAGAGATTATCCAAAATAAAGTTATAAAGAATAATTTATATCAAGCAGACGAAACAATATTCATTCTAAGCTTAAGGAAACTCTATGATCTTTTCTAAGAGAATTGCTTCTCTAATTCTTATTGCAACTCTAACGGCAAGTTGTTCGTTCGGGGTTAAAGATGAGAAAGAAAATTCAAACACAAGTGGACTACAGTTGAGTTCATTCTCAAAAGTAAGTACTGAGAATTTAATCTCTGCATCAAGTAGCGTAAACCAAGCTATTGAAGATGTTAGATTTACTCTTAGAGCTTGTTTAAAAGATCCTACTGGAGTTAGAAATCTAAACTCTAAGGCCGTAACTATTTCTGGAATAACAGGTAGTCTATCTACTGATGCAAGTGGGTGTGTAACATGGTCAGAAGTTAAGAAAGTAGATTACTCAAAGATTGTAAACTGTTCAGAAGAAACAAGAACACTATCTATTCCTTCGGAAGGTTCAAGTGTAGTTCTGAAATATTCAGTAGATCCTACAAAGTCTGCTTTTACAGATTTAACAAAAACTGGTGCTCAAGGGTGTCAAACATCTGAAAACTCAGCACTAACAAAGAACGACATAGACTCTAAACTTATCTTAGATGAAGTAAAGTTATTAATTAAAGCAAATTCAACTCTTGAAAAAAGAAGTGATACTAAATACCAGGAATACCAACTAGAGTTCTCATCATGTGTATATGCTAAGAGTACTGAAGCTCCAATTAAGAACAGATCACTAGAAGTGACAATTGAAGTTCCTGAAATTGAAGAAACAAATGTTATAAGTGTTGAAACAAACCACAAAGGTTGTTTTAAATATAGAACAAACACAAAGTATGAACAACATAACTATTCACACTGGATGAATGCACGTTTTACTGCAAAAGTTCTAGAGGGACCACTTTCAGAAGAAGCTATTACAACTGGGATTTTATTAAACCCTTGGGATAATGATCTAGTAGATGAAAGATTTGGCAAAGGTGAAGAAAACCCAATTAAAGAAAAGAGTAGATTCCAAATTAATGGAGTGATGTATATCTTAATTGGTAACAATGTTAATAACTTTAGTGTAAATGAGCACTTAAACTTAACTGTATCTAAAACTTATCAGGTAGTACTTAACCCAAGACTAGATAGAGGTCATAGATTTAACACTCCAAGATTCTCTGAAGTTGAAGGTGGTAAATACAAACTTAAGTTCATGATCTTAGCGCCGAACCATGCCGAGATGGAAATTGATAAGACTAACTTCTCTGACTTCACATATATAACAGGTGCAGAGAAAGAAGTTGAAGTTGTAAACGGAACAATAAACACATTAATTGATCTTCCAATCAAAGTATCTGATATGCCGAGAATGGCCCTAAGAACAGTTTCTGTTTTCAAACTTGAACCAATCGATAAAGAAATTGGATTAAGAGAAAGAGTTGTTACAGGTTTCTTTAAGGCAAAGATTCCTTGGATTAAGACAAACGTTATGAGTAACGAAGCTTTAAATACAAATGACTCAGATTCTCCAGCTTCTAGATACACTCCTGAAAGTCACCAAACGACGACAGGAAAAGTAAATAACAGTATCCTAGAAGGAGAAGTAAGTGCAACAGACTTCTATGATGTTGAGAACTTAACAGACGTAGAAAAAAGTGAAACAGATCTTCCAGCTAAGCAGTTTAAGAATTACATAGATTACCTATTTGATAACTTAAACCTTTTTACAGAAAAAAGAGCATTTACAAGTAAGTTTAAACAAAGTGCAAAAGATATCTTCATTACTCAAAAGCTTGAGAATGTAGAAAAGTTTAACTACTTAAGTATCGAAGCTGCTGAAAAAATGCTTAATACAAAGAAATTAGAAAATAGATTAATCTATATTGCTAAAGAATTTCAAAAAACTGGTAAGCTAAACCTTCTAAGTAGTGGATCAACTACAGAAGAAAGAAATGCCTTCAAGAAGTCTCTATGTTTAGCAGCTCTTGGAGAAGAGAATGCTTACCAAGAGTCTATTCTTTACGGAAAGAAGAACTCTGTAGATATGAATGCATGTATTAAAAGCCCTCAGACTTACATGAACCTTGAAGTTAAGAGACATGTTGATAGTGTTGAAAAAGTACTACCAAAGTATTCTAACGGATTTAACTTCTCTGTAGGATCAAGATTTTCAATCTACGAAGGAACAAGTGTATCAGAATATACAAGTTTCAGATCAGGTATTGATGCAGCAATTAAGATACCTTTTGGAGAATTCTTTGGACTTGGTGTAAGGCTATTTGATATCTCAAAAGGGATTAACTACAGTGACAATGAAAATCAATCTTTTGGAGATGATGTATCAGAAAGTAAATCAATTGGTGTTGAGAAATTTGCAGTAGACGTAACAGCAAACTACAACCATTGCTTAATGATTACACCAAAAGAATATAAAGCAACAAGCCACACAACATACTCTTACAGATATGGTGGAAGCTATACAGGAAAGAAAGAGAGTACATTTAAAGGTAACTCTTACTACATGTGTTCTAGACCATACAAAGATACAATTGAAGAAAACTGGTATTACTTACAGTCATTTACTTCAGGAACTAGTTACTTTAGAGATTCATTTGGTCCAACAGAGATTAAGTTGATCAAAGTTATCAGAGGATACAAGAACTACTTAAAGTTTAGAGATGCTCTTAGAGATGAGACAAAAGAATACCTATACGTTGATACTACAGGTATAGAAACACCAGACAATAAAGTATTTAACAACTGGAAGCACTTAATTGACGATTCAGAAGCAGAGAGCAAGAGTGATGTTGTTGAGATGATTATTGATAATGTTGAAGGATCTCTTCCTGGAACGATAGAATAAACCTATTGAAAAGACCTCTAATGATTGTATAATCGTTATGAGGTCTTTATGAAAAATATATTTTTAATTATCACAACTACTCTTCTTTTAACTTCTTGTGCCAAGACTCCAATTAAGAAAGAAGAGATCAAATCTAAGAAATCAGAAATAAATTCATGTATATGTATGGAAATATATAACCCAGTATGTGGAAGTGATGGAAAAACCTATAGCAATTCCTGTACTGCTAGCTGCCAAAACGTAAGCTATAAAAACGGCGAATGTAGATAGGGCCAACTCTTAGAAGTTAAGTTCTTTATTTACAAACTGATTTGCCATACAAAAAGAGAAAGTAAATCCATTTTTATAAACTCCGTGAAAGGAGTATATTGAATCAGAGATTTCTCCAAGAAAAGGCCTACGTCTTCTTCCTTTATATCTAAGACCTGTTTTAATAGATCCACTCTCAAAACTAGGCAGACTTGGAATTATCTTCTTAAAGAAATCATATAAAGGCCTTAGCTCAACATAATCAACAGCACTCCATTCATCTTTTAATGACGTTCCACCAATAAGTATGGTCTTAGAGTACGCTCTATAAACAAGATTAAAATGTCCCATCGTTATAACAAATGAATCAGACTCTAAATCAACACCTTCAAAGATCAAATAGTCCCCAGGAACAACTTTAGATTTATTTAAATGATCATGGTCCATACTATTTAAAAAGTGATTAGAATAGGCCCCAAGAGCGCTAATGATCTTCTTACCACTGACTCGCTCTCCACTCATAAGAGTGACAACGCGGTCTCTACTCACATCTACAATTGTATCTTTATGTTGAGTGATATTTAGAGAAGATATTTTATTTGAAATATTTTTCATCAAACTTTCATTATCTAAAATAAAACAATCTTCTAAATTACCTTGAAAACTGAAATCAAAAATCTTCTGATCAACTATTTCTTTATTTCTTCTTAAAAACTGTGCTCTATCTTTACT
>NZ_JBFGYP010000102.1:0-11635 GCF_041587335.1 Halobacteriovorax sp. | reverse complement strand
GACCTCGAAGACTACTCAAAAGATGTAATCAGAGGCCAAATTACTAATTTCCCAGAGGGGCATTTCGTAGCGACTATGAATGACACCATTGTGGGCTACTGTTCAAGTATATTACTAGGTGAAAAGACTGTTCTAGCACCGCACTCATGGAAAAGTATAACCGGCGGGGGTTACGGGTCAACTCACGATGAAAATGGTGATTTCCTATATGGATATGAAATCTGTGTCGATCCAGATATTAGAGGCCATAGAATTGGACAACGTTTTTATAATGCACGTAAACGATTAGTTAAGTTTTATAGACTTAAAGGAATCGTATTTGCGGGTAGGGCACCTAATTTTAAGAAAAAAAGAAAGCAAGTCTCTTCTATAGAGGATTATATTGAGAAAGTTCAAAATAAAGAGATAAGAGACTCCTCTCTTGGTTTTCAACTTAGAAACGGATTTGAAGTAATTGGAGTCCTTAAAGACTATCTTCCATCTGATGAAGATTCTCTAGGTTACGGGGTTCATTTGATGTGGAAGAATCCTGAGTTTCAAGAAGTTCCAAAAAATGAAAAAGACCCAATAAAGCAAAATGTGGTCCGAGTTGTTTGCGTCCAATATCAGCAGAGAGGGATTAAGAGTTTTGAGGAATTTGAGAGCTTAGTTGAGTACTATGTGGATGTGACTGCTGATTATAGAGCTGATTTTGTACTATTTCCTGAGCTCTTCACGATGCAGCTCCTCTCTATTAAGAATGAGGAAATTGCAGCAAACGTAGCAATTGAACATATGACAAGTTATACAGAGCAAATTAAAGAGCTATTTCAAAGGCTTGCTGTAAAGTATAACGTAAACATAATTGCAGGTTCTCACCCAACTAAGGTTGAGGATAAAGTACGTAATATAAGCTACATCTGTCTTCGTGATGGACAAGTTCATGAGCAAGCAAAAATTCACCCAACACCAGATGAGAAATATTGGTGGAATATTGAAGGTGGAGAAGAAGTTAAGGTTATAGATACTGATTGTGGACCTATTGGTGTTCTGATTTGTTATGATTCTGAATTCCCTGAACTTTCGAGACACCTGGCCAATCAAGGTGTGAATATTCTCTTTGTTCCATTTTTAACAGATAATAGACAGGCCTACTGTAGAGTGAAGTACTGTTGCCAAGCTAGGGCCATTGAAAATCAAATGTATGTTGCCATGGCCGGAAATGTGGGGAATTTACCCCGAGTGAATAATGTTGATATTCAATATGCTCAGAGCTGTATCTTAACTCCATGTGATTTTCCATTTGCTCTTGATGGAGTGGCCGCAGACACGACTCCAAATGTTGAAATGGTCGCCATTGCAGACTTAAGATTAGATATTCTTAGAGAGGCAAGACAGTCTGGAGCTGTTAGAAATTTAAAAGACAGAAGACACGATCTGTATTCTGTCGTTTGGCATAATAAAGACTAGTGAGTTTCAATAAAAGATTCAATCTTGTCTAAAAATGGTGCGGGTACATCAGCTACATCACAATTCATTACGATGTAGCCCTCTCCCTTATGCTGGAACTTTGCAAAGTGAGGATCAAATCTAAGTTCTCCATCAGTAAATGTTCTAACATTGATTTCATTGCCATTTACATTATCTACTTGCATAGACTTAAACGTTAAAGACTCAGCTTCTTGAGTATGAGGATTAATTTTTATCCATGAATAAATCTTTGACTTATCTGTTTCATCTGCAAGATCAGTTCTCTTGATTTCTGTCAGGATAACGTTTTCATTCATAAAATAGTATAGGAGTTCAAAGTTTCTTTTTTTCATAAAGCTAGTCTAAGCTAAAAGTTAGAATAAATCTAATCAGCTATAGAACTGCTCTAAGGCATTGATAAAACGCTGGGCCCTGAGCGGGAATTTTGTTTGCTGGTAAATACTGAATTGCTTATTAATATTGTTAATAAAAGAGCTTGGATCGTAATTTTCTAGAGATAGGTTATCAACACTCGCCTTGAAGGGATAGCTACATGCTTCACTAAAAGCTTTTTCGATTGCTTGGGGTTTTACTTCTACTCTTTCAAACTCTAATTGTTTTTCGAGATCTCTTCCATCAGGAGAGTACCAAAATCCGTAGTCATCTAGCTTTCTACGTTCAGCCCCTGCTAGACTCCAATGAGCTATTTCATGTAGAGCTGATGCATAAAAATCTTCTCTACAATATAAGATATTTTTCTCAGCCGCTTTCTTTGCTGCGTAATAAAACGGCTCGTCAGCACCATACTCAAGAGAGATATTGTACTCCTCTCCAAATGTATTATGAAAAATTGCTTGTAGGTCTTTAATTTGATGTTTCATTGTGACTAATTTTATACTTTAACTGTACACTTGCTGTCTAACAATTCTCTACGATATTATGTCTACTAACGAGCAAAGGAATACGTATTAATACTTTATTATATTTAGAAAAACTTAATCTTATTAAAGAAGAACCTAGTATAGACTTTCTATGTAAACTTACTTCCTCTCATAATGAAAATATAAGTTTCAATAACTTATCCGTATATTACGGTGATAAAAAAGAAATTAATTTAGACTTAAATTACTTGTTGGATAAAGTGATTTTGAACAAAAAAGGGGGATATTGTTTTGAAAATAACAAACTATTCTTCTATCTGTTGAAGAATCTAGGGTTTAAGGTCCATCCTTTTCTTGGAAAGGTGGTTTATAACAAAGATTTAGATACCTCCAGAACACATAGAGCAACTCTTGTAGAAGTTAATAATCAAGAATATTTAGTTGATGTTGGTTTTGGTCCATATACTCCAAATATCCCAGTTCCTCTTGATGGTCGTAAGGTCATAGGTTGTGATATCCCTTATTTTATTTCAGAGAATGAAAATGTATTTGAGCTGAATACAATCAGAAATGAATCTAACTTTATATTCTATACATTTGATAAAGCTAAATACACAGAAGCTGATTTTCAAGTTGCTAACTACTTTTCATGTACACACAAGTCTGCCAAATTTGTAAATGAGTTGGTAATTTCAAGAAAGAGTGAGCAGAAGCTAGAGTTTATAGCAAATAATCGTTATACCTCTATAAAGAATGGAAGTAGAACTAATATTGATATAAATTCAATCAAAGACTTTAATTCTCTTTTAAAGAATTTCTATATAGATGAAGAGTTCAGTAGGCTTTAGATGTTAAAGGTAGTCAAGTAAAGAGCAGTCCTTGATGACACAACTTTCTAAGATGGTACTGATCTGCTTTTTGAGCAGTCGTAGTTCTTTTTGTTTTTTCGTAATTTCTATTATTTTCTCTTCTAGGAAAGGCTCGAATGATTTTGTCTTTCCCTTCCCTGTCTCCAGATATCTTAACAGAGGACGGATTTCCTTTAAGGTAAAACTAAAGCTTTTACACCTTAAAATAAATTTATAAATATGTAGGTCTTGATTAGAATACTTTCTATATCCATTTAAGTTTCTATCAGGTGATTTTGTTAATCCAATTTTCTCATAGTATCGAATAGTATCTACTGTTATATTTAGTAATTCAGAAAATTCTTTAATTTGATACATCTAGTCTCTCTAAAAAGTTAGCTCTATTGATCTTAGTACTAGTTTTTATATTTGGAAAATTAATCCAGCTCGATTTCTTAATACCTAGATCTTTAAATATTCCTCTTCTTAATATTTTATCTATAAAGTTACCCTTTATGAACTTTATGTACCAAGTAGGAGCTTGCGAAGTTGTAATAATAGTTACTTTCTTAATATTGATAAGTTGACCAACTAAGCCTGTTTTAGACTCTATATATGCAAATTTTTTCAACATAACTTTATCTACAAAACCTTTTATCATTGCCGGCATTGAGTACCACCATATTGGAAAAATTAAAATAAGGTCGTCAACCTCTTTTAATATATTTTGGTAACGGATGACATTTGCGTCTAGAGCCTGACCTTCTTTATAATTCTTTAGTTCATTTAATGATATAGCGGGGGAGAAGTTATCTTCATATAAGTCTATGACTCTTACTGTGTAACCTTTCTCATTAATCTTCTTTATTAGGCGATCTTTTATTGCATGGTTAAAGCTGCCCTTCCATGGATGGGCAATAATAATACATTTCTTCATGTTTTCTCCCTTAGGAGATACTTTAAGGCCTAGACTATAGCCCAAGGTCAAGAGTGAATTGCTAGTTGATCTGTACTTTCTTTTTTTTTGACTAAGTTATTGTTATTATAGTCATGTTGCTGTTTGGCAACACTTTGTTGCCAAAATTCTTTACGAAAATATAGTTTAAGGCTTTAATAGATTTCTATGGAAAGTATTCAAGAATCTAGTTATGGAAGAACTTGGCTAGAAAATTTATTCGCAGAGAAAATTAAGAGAAATCCAAATTACTCTTTAAGATCATTTGCAAAACAAGTAGGTGTGAGTCCATCGAATGTTTCTCGTATTTTATCTGGGAAGAGAAGTCTCACTTTTAAATTTGCATTAAAAATTGCAGATGCTTTATCCTTTAGTCCAGAGGAACGGGAACATCTCTTTGGGATATTTTCAAATACTGAGAAGACAAGTGATTCAGACTTAAAAATAAGAAAAACAAAAGATCTTTCAGTAGACTGCTTTAATGCTATGAGTGAATGGCACAATTACGGTCTAACTCAACTATTGTATATTGAAAATTTTAAAGAAGATCATAAATGGATTTCTAAAATACTTGGCATTACTGAATTACAAGTAAAATTAACAATTGAAAGGCTATTAAGGCTAGAGATTTTAGATAGGGATGATGATGGGGTTCTCTATAGAACATGTACTCATCTTTCGAGTTCAACAGACATTGCATCTGCAGGGCTTAGAAAATTTCAAAAACAAATTCTAGAAAAAGCAATCCATTCACTGGAAGAAGATCATTACCTAGAGAGAGATATTACTTCAATTACAATGGCAGTAAATGAAGAAAATATTCCAAAAGCAAAAGAAGAAATAAAAAAGTTCAGACTTAGAATGGCCGACTTATTAGAAGTTGGTAAGAAAACGAGAGTTTATAATTTAGGAGTACACTTAATCCCTTTAAGTGAGTCTATCAATGGAGAAAGAAATGTATAATAGGAAGAAAAGGATTTTCTTAATTTTATCAACAATACTATTTAGTATGTTAAATGTCTCAGCTCTTAGAGTAGGAGATGATGCTGGTAATGGTGGTTTTGCATATAAACAATCGATTAAGATATTAAAAATGGCATCAGATGAAGTCTTGGAGTTAGTGAGAACTTCTGATTACCATGAGCTAGTTAATTATCCTGAAAGAAGACAGATATTAGAAACAGCTCTTATCTACGATAATTTGATAAAGCTCCCAAATGAGTCTGGTTATAGAGGTAATAGATTACTGGCCATGGACTATATCGTAACACCACCCTCTGTGAAAATTTATAAGGCTTTCTATATGTCCTTTGCTGGAACCTTAGATCGAGACTTAAGAGCAGCTTCACTTGAAGTTCAAAAGAGACTACTTCATGAGGCTTCTCACATATGGGGATTTAATGAAACTCAATCAGAGAAGTTTTCAATAGACTTTCTTCAGTATGAAGGAAATCGTGATGATGATATTCCTGACAGAGATAATTTAATTATAAATCAAGATCAATGTATCTGTGAGAATGGTAAAAGTGTGGGGGGCAGTAACTGTCTAAACTTCTGTGAATCTAGAAACGATAAAGTTCCAACTCTTTATGGCTCAGTAGCAATTAGTGGTAGGGACTTATCAAATCCAGACTTAGGTAACTTAGAAGCATGGTGCCATAATGAAGTAAGTTACTCTCGTCATACAACACCAAATTGTTATATGAATACATGGGATGGAAATAGTAACAATAAGTTACCTATTCAATTCATAGGAGAAGATAGATTTGCAGTAAGTTTAAGTTCTTTAGAAAGAAGAAAAAGTTACGTATTTAAAATTGAATCAACAACAGGAGCTGTTTCAGATGCTTTTCAAGAGCGTATAAGTCAAAACAATAGAGATGTATCAGCTATTCGAATGTATGAAATTAATAAGTACTACTGCCTACTATTTTCCGGAATAATTGATGGATCTGATAGAGAGTTTCGAGAGGTAATAGAGAGTAACTTTTATTATAGTAGTAGAACGAGTCCTAGACCAGTTCCGGCTAATCAAAGTGACTTTACTGTTTGCCATGATCGCAATACATACGGAGATAGAGACAGCATTATGTTTCCAAGACTTGGAAATAGAGAAGGAGTTTTTACTGTTTGGTCAGCATTTGATCCTCTTCTCTTAGATCAAGATCAAGATGGAAAAGAAGATATTAACAAGCTTATTGAAAGTGAACTAGAAGATCGATATGGGCAGAGAGTATCTCTAAATCTCTTCTCAGACTTTAGATCAAATATAGACGTTAGTGGTGGAAATCGTTCTCTAGGAAAGATGTTAAAGCCTTTTATAGATACAAGAACAGGATTTAACTTTTGCCCTACATCTGAACATTATAATGGGAATAATCCACTATTTAATATCTTAAGTGATTACCTATCTGTAGATACTGAGCCACTGTTTTTAGCAGAGAGACAGAATATCATTTTTGATGACGGAACAGCCGCTTCAAAAGATTTCTTATATCTATCTTTAAGTGAAATTAAAGAAGTATGGTTCTACTATAATAATGGACAACACATAAAACCAAGCTTTGAAGATCGTTTTAATAAGACGTTATATTTCTATTGGCCTATGGATAAAAATAATCCTTATGTAAGAAAGAGTTATCAAAAAATATATACAGTAGTTAGAGATGATGATCAATTCGTTTCAACTGCCGATAAGAGTGTTGCTTGTATTCCTAAGCTAAATAGTAGTTCAAACGATTTTGGAAAACCTGTAGGGGAGAGTTGTAGCTCCGACTTACAGTGTAATACATCTTGCTGTAGTGAAACTTCAAATTCTTGCTCTGAACATATCCCAAGTCATGGAGTACTCTGTAGTAAGGAAGTTGGACAGAGCTGTATAACAAATGAATTCTGTAAAAAAGAGCCTGTGACTGTATGTAAGCTTAGAAGAACAGGGTTAGATCTTAATGGAAAAGTTACCTGTGCTATAAGATGCGAAACTCAGGAGGTCCATAATACATGTTCAAATTTCACGTGTATGCCATCTGAGAATCCGCCTATTCCTGATTTTGATCCAGAGAATCCTGACTGCTCAAATGCGATATAACTTAATTTTTAAATAATTCAATAAAAGGCCTTCTATATGTAGAAGGCCTTTTTTATGACTATCCGTTGTACGCACCACTAGAGTAGTGAAGCTCGTAACTGTGGCTGTAAATTTCTAGGATATTTCCAAATGGATCTTCCATATAAATCATTCTATATGGCTTTTCTCCAGGGTAGTAATAGCGAGGCTTTTCCATACGTCTCTTACCACCTGCCTTTTCAATCTTTTCTGCTAGCTCTTCTAGATTAGGGTCTTGAACACAGAAGTGAAAAATACCAGTTTTCCAATACTCAAAATTATCTTCTGGATTTTCTTGGTTTTTAAATTCAAAGAGTTCAACTCCAATTCTATCTCCGGTTGATAGGTGAGCAATTTTAAATTTCTCCCAATTTGGACCGAATACATCAGTACACATTAGGCCAATTGCCGAGTCATCTTCAGTAACTACAGAAGGCTCCATAATGACATACCAGCCAAGTACTTCAGTATAGAATTTAACAGCGGCCTCAACGTCTGGAACAGATATTCCAATATGAGAAAAGCTTCTAGGATAAGTTGATTCAGTCATTTTAACCTCGACTCTTAGTTAATATAGGATTTATTTCCTTTCTTATAAGTATAGAACCAATGGGTATAAACATAAAATTATCATTTTTTATTATAATGATAATAATATGTTATGATTGGCTGTGGATAATGTGAGGGAATATGTTAAATAATCAATGGTTAAGTACTTTTAAAACTCTCGTAGAGGTGGGGCACTTTACTCAAACTGCAGAGAAGCTCAATATGACTCAGCCTGGAGTAAGTCAGCATATAAAAAAGCTGGAGGATTCTTGCGGTAAGAGTCTTATTAAAAAAGTAGGTAAGGGCTTTGAGCTGACTGAAGAGGGAAGGCTTGTATATGAGTACTCAGTAAGTCTTTTTAAAGAAGAGAAGTCCTTAATGGAGAGCCTTAAATTTGATAACCCTTTCTTAGGTGATTGTTACTTGTCGTGTTCAGGCTCTTTAGCGCTAAAGTTATATTCTCCAATCCTTGATCTACAAAAAGTGCATTCTAAGCTTGTTGTTCATATAGAAGCAGCTCCAAATGGTAAGATCTTAAAAGATATTGAAAATGGAGTGATAGATATTGGAATTGTAACAGATAACCCAAGTCGAAATATTTTTGATTATAAGAAGATAGGTAGTGAACCTCTTTTTCTAATTCTTCCTAAACGTTATAAGGGAAGAAGTATTACGGCCGAGCTTTTAAAAGAGTGCGGTCTTGTAAATCACCCTGATGCAAAAATGTATCTCTCTCTATATTTAGAGCAAATTAATAATCCAGACTTGGATGGATTAGATTGTGAGTCTATCCCTATTGTTAGTTATGTGAATCAGCTGGCCCAGATTCCACTCTCTGTATCAAAAGGGATTGGGTTTACAATCTTACCTTGGTCTGCGATTGAGAGCTTTGGAAAGAGAAGTACCTACTTAGTAGATAGACCAGAAAAAATAATTGCAGAAGATTTATATTTAGTTCAAAAGAAGAATCGTTCATTACCCTCTAGGTATAAAATAATAGAGGACTATATAAGAGAGATTCTAAATAGAGTTTGATACTTTACCTAGGTTAATGACAATCGCCTGAAGTTAGACTTCTGTAGATTTGTTAATTTAATCTAAACAAATATGTAATTCGATGGAACAATATATAGGAAATAATAAATGAGCTAGGAGAAGAAAATTGAAACTAATTGGATCAACTACATCACCATACGTTAGAAAAGTTCGTCTTCTTTTAGAAGGACGAGATTATGAATTTGAGACTCTTCAAGCTCTATCTCCTGAGGGGACAGAAACTCTAAAATCATATGGTCCTTTACTTAGAGTTCCAATCTTGATTACGGAAGGAAAGAAGATTTTTGACTCAACTATTATCGCTGAATACTTACTAGGAAAAAAAGGTGTATCTCTTACATTAGATGAAAAACTTAATTTGAAACTTATAGATGAACTTTGTGATTCTTGTATTGAGTTATTTAAGCAAAAGGCCTGGAGTATTGATCCTGAGTGGAAAGATAAACGCTCTTTAAGGCTACTTGATCGACTATTTGCAACTCTTGATATTTTTGAAGGAAGTATTGATCAAATTAGTGAAATGGAAAGAGATTGGCTATACTGTACTCTTGATTGGTTAACTTTCAGAGACATCATGGACTGGCAGTCGCGTTATACAAAGTTAGAGTCCTTCTATCTTAGGAGTCATAAGTTAAAGAAATATGAAAGTACAAAAATTCCTAGATAGTCGCTGTAGACTTTTGTATTGATATGGATTCAGTAAGAGAAGAGATTATCGATTACAAACTTGGTAGAGAATGCTTTCTTTGGAGTTTCCTATGGCTTGGAACATATTTTATTTCAGAGGCTTTTTTAAAACCAAATCATATTGATTATTTTAATAATTGGCATTTCTTCTCTCTATTATTTATTCTCTCACCAATTCTTTCTACAGGGTTATTAAGTCAGATCGATAACGTGAGGAGAGCTTTCTTAGAAGATCGAAAAATTGCATATGTACTAGCTTTGTTTGTAGTATTCATAGCGCTAGGATTATCTATAAATTATTACTTTCCTGTAGCAGAGACAAAAAATAATTACTTTTCTGAGATAAAGTTTCTATATCCTTATTTAGTTTTTCAAACATCCTTCACGAAAGGAGTAGATGTTTTATTTCAACAAATTATGATTTTAAATTTGATATTGATCTTAAAAGAAAAAATTAAATCTGAGGTTAAAGTAATTGCTACTTTTGGCGTGATTTTCTTTCTAATACATCTACCTCTCGTTATAGCAATGTCTTATACTGCATTCTTGTTTATTATTCCTTCTTCAATTGCGGGATTTATTTTTTCAAACTTCATTTTAAAATTTAGATATGGGTTAGTATATTCTATTGCAACTCATTTCTGTTTCTATCTTCTTATTGCTATAGGCTTACGGTATATATTCTAACGTAAGAAGATATTATTTATTATTTCTCTATGTGAAGAAAGGTTTTAATTCAGGGATAACTTCTTTTATATCTTCATTTCTTATTTTATCTAATTGAGTAGTAATGCTTAAAAATGTTTTAAAGTGCTCGTCATTTGACTCGATTGAAACCTGTTGAATTATTCCGTTAAGTTGCGTGAGTAAGCTTGTTAAGCAATCAAAATCAAACTTTGTTAAGAGTTCTTTCGAGTAGTTTCTGATTTGTTTTTTTACTATTTCTTTTTCTCGAGCTGGGAGGTTGGAGATACAGAGATACTCAGGAAGTGTTAAGGTATTAATCCTTATATCTGAAGGGGTTAGAATGTTATTATCTAAGAAATAGGCGAAAAGGTCTGGGATGTGGAATATATTCAATATTGATATTGTTGGAAATATCTTCATTTTTATTGAAGGATATAGCTCTTGTATTTCTTCGATAAGGCGCTTGGTTTCAATCCATTTCATACCTTTTCGAGAGTAGTCACCAACTTCCTCTATTCCATCAATACTCAAATCTAGATAGACATTTTTAAATGAACTCAGAATTTTTAAACCATCTTTATCGTTCAGCTTTACCTTTGTTATATTTGTATTGATTAATATCTCAACATTGGACTGATTGTTCTCTAGTAGTTTCTCTAGGACTCTGTAGAATTTTGGAGACAAGAAAGGCTCTCCTCCTGCAAAGTAGAGAACTTCGAGTGTTTGGGGAATTGTATTTATAAAGTCTTCAAAACTGGACTCATCTTTGAAAGAT
Organism: Halobacteriovorax sp.; assembly: GCF_041587335.1. GTDB lineage: Bacteria > Bdellovibrionota > Bacteriovoracia > Bacteriovoracales > Bacteriovoracaceae > Halobacteriovorax. The sequence continues at coordinate 642 of NZ_JBFGYP010000102.1, read as the reverse complement.
TGGATTACTCCTGCTGGAATATTATCTCCCATTTGAAGTGAGTCCTTATACCAGGACGTACTAAGCTCTGGTCCACAGGTACGACATTTGAGGTTGCAGATATTGTCGAGTCTTAGCGATAAGTATTTTAGAGACGGCTTTGAGGTAGAGTCGATGCTCGGAAATTTTCTAATAGATGATTCTCTAAGGCTTATTTGCCCTAGAGTTTCTTGATCAACGCATATTGAGCATTCTTTTGGGATTTCTCTATTTGAGAATTTCTCTCTCATTGTTTCATTAGAAGTAGAGTTTAATATTTCCTCAAAGCTATTGTTGTTGATATTTCCTAGCTCTTTATGGAAAGAAGTATTACAGCAGCTGTAAACTTTCCCTCCTGGTTCCAGTGATAGATGAACCCAAGGTAGTGGGCAGAAGAATGATTGTTTTTTCATGTAGGCTCAACAGCTTAAGGAGTATCTTATTATAATAAATTGTATCATGGCTTCATGCCAAGTCTTAGTTGAAGTTCATCTTAGTATTCAAAAGTCGTAAGGGAGGTCCAAGCTCTGTTATATCTACTTTTTCTGTCGATATTGAAGGTGTTAGACGTGTTTTTAGTAGCTTAAGATGTCTTTAATGTCGAGAAGAGGCACTTTAGCTTAT